>JBFWOK010000006.1:0-83788 GCA_050250555.1 Limisphaerales bacterium | reverse complement strand
CCCTCCCCCCTCCGAATCGATCATGAACGCCGACCAACCGAACAACACCACGCCATGGCACCGGATCGGAGCCATCGCGGATCTCTCCGGAACGGAACTCCAACAGATCACGGTCGCCGGCAAACCGATGGCCGTCTCGTTCAAGGACGGCCGCTTCGGGGCCATCGCCGGACGCTGCCCGCACGCGGGCGGCCCCCTGGGGGATGGAAAGCTCGCGGGCGACAACGTCGTCTGTCCCTGGCACGGCTGGAGTTTCAACCGTCGTGACGGCTCGTCCGGAAAAGGGTACCCGATCGCGGTCCCGTCGTTTGAACTGAAGGAGGAGGACGGCGCCCTCTGGGTCCGCTTCGACACCGCGACGCCGGCCGTCACCCCAAAAAGGGATCCCCACCCGCTCGCCCGCCCCGTGGTCCGGGAGGCGGGTCCCGTTCGCGTGTTCGGCCTCTCGACCACGGCCATGGATCCGGAGGCGCCGCGCTTCTCGACTTCCGACGCGCTCCTCGACGAAGCCCTCGCGCACGCGCGCGACGCCCTCGGCTGCGAAGTGAAACTCATCCGACTGAACGAGGTGAAGTTCAAGCATTGCGAAGGCTACTACTCGAAGTCCGCCCACGCCTGCACCTGGCCCTGCACGCTCACCCAGATGGATTCGGAGGACGAATTGGAGCCGGTCTACGAGGCGCTCGTCCATTGGGCCGATGTCGTCCTCGTCGCCACCCCCATCCGCTGGGGAGCGGCCAGCTCGCTCTACTTCAAATTGGCCGAACGCCTGAACTGCGTGCAAAACCAGATGACGCTCCACGGACAGGCGCTCCTCCGCAACAAGGTTGCCGCGTTCATCATCACCGGAGGTCAGGACAACGTCCAAGGGGTCGCCGGCCAGATGCTCGGATTCTTCAGCGAACTGGGCTTCACCTTCCCCCAGTTCCCCTTCGTCGCCCACAGCCGCGGCTGGTCGGCCGAAGACATGGAAAACAATGTCCGCTTCGTTCAGACCGATCCCCACCTCCGTGAAGGCACCCGCGAACTGGTCGCCCGCGCCGTCGGCAACGCCCAAACCCTCCTTCAAAACACGACACCCACCCGCAAAGTAACCCGCGGCGGCCGCAAGGCGGGCTCATCGATCCGCCCAAACCAATCCCGACCCGCGTGATTCTCAGACACTCCATCCGCCGCCCCGTCGCGAGTCTCGCCCTCCTCACGCTGACGTTCCTCGTGTCGGTCCTCCTCCCGGCGCGCGCCGATTTCCGCGCCGGCGCGGCCGCGGTCGATGTCACCCCAGCCGTCCTGCCCGTGCTCGTCAATGGCGGCATGTTCTCCCGCTCCGTGGACACCGTGAACACTCGCGTCCACGCCCGCGCCCTCGTCCTCGCCGACGGCCAGGAACAAATCGCCCTGGTGGTGGTCGACAGCTGCATGCTGGGCCGCGACTGGCTTGATGAAACCAAAGCCGTCGCCGCCCAGCGAACCGGCATCGCGACGAACCGGATGCTCATCTCGGCGACTCATGCCCACTCCACCCCCTCCGCCTTCGGCTGCCTCGGCACCGACGCGGACCCTCGATACCTCCCCTTCCTGCGCGCCCGCATCGTCGATTCGATCGCCCAGGCCCTGAACCAACTCGAACCCGCCCGCATCGGTTGGGCGAAAGCCCACGCCCCGGAATTCACCGCGCTCCGACGCTGGATCCGCCGACCCGACCGCCTGGCCGAGGATCCGTTCGGAAACCTCACCGTCCGCGCCAACATGCACGCCGCCAGCAACTGGGACGACGTCATCGGCGAGTCCGGACCCGAGGACCCCGACCTCGCGCTCGTCTCGCTTCAATCCGTCGGCGGACGGCCCATCGCCGTTCTCGGAAACTTCTCGATGCACTACTTCGGCGACCACGACATCAGCGCGGATTACTTCGGGCTGTTCGCCGAGGGACTCGCGACGCGGCTCGCGAACGACACACCCACGGACAAGCCTCCCTTCGTCGGGATCCTGTCCCACGGATGCAGCGGCGACATCTACCGGGTCGATTACCGCGTGCCCCGGGAAAAGCGCCCCAATCCAACGATCGCCGAATACGCCAATGGGCTCGTCGATCTCGCTGTCAGGGCTCTGCACGGAATCGAGCATCGAGCCGACGTCGACCTCGCCATGACCGAAAGGCGAATGACGTTGAAATACCGGGTCCCGGACCGCCCCCGCCTCGAATGGGCCCGGCGCGTGGTGTCGGAGATGGGGGATCGTCCACCCTCGACGGTCCCGGAAGTCTACGCGAGGGAGCAGATCCTCCTTCACGAACGCCAGTCGACCGAGATCGTGGTCCAGGCCCTGCGCATCGGCGACATCGCCATCGCGGCCGTTCCCACCGAGACCTACGCAGTGACGGGGCTCAAGGTGAAGGCCGCAAGCCCGCTTCCGCACACCTTCGTGATCGAACTCGCCAATGGCGGCGACGGCTACATTCCACCGCCCGAACAGCATCTCTTCGGCGGCTACAACACGTGGCCCGCGCGATCCGCCGGACTCGAAGTCCTCGCGGAACCCAGGATCACCGAAACCGCGATCCACCTTCTCGAAAGCGTCGCGCGGCAACCCCGCCGGCCCTGGACGCTTCCCCAAGGGCCCGCCGCCGACGCCGTCGTTTCCGCCCGTCCATTCGCCTACTGGCGCCTCAACGAGTTCACCGGTCCCATCGCCGCGGACGCCTCCAGGCACGGTCGCCACGCCGCCTATGAACCGTGGATCACCTTCGCCCTCGAAGGCCCCCACTCCGACTCCTTCTGCGGCGCCGATGCGGTCAACCGCGCCCCCCATTTCGTGGGTGGCCGTCTCACCACGGATCTCGCGGGATTGGACTCCCGGTATTCGGTGTCGATGTGGATCTGGAACGGAATGCCGATCGAAGCGCGCGACGTCTGCGGGTGGTTCGTCTCCAAGGGACCCGACCACGGCCTCGGTCGCGAGGGTATCCATCTGGGAATCGGCGGAGCTTCGGGTCAACCCGGGCGCCTCATCCTCCTCCTGGGCGATGGCACCACCGGCCCCTCCCCCGGCCAGCGGACCATCCAACGGTGGGAATGGCATCACGTCGCCCTCGTCCGCGACGGCGATTCCGTCCGCGCCTATCTCGATGGAGAACTGGACCTGGAAACTCAGGCCCCGCCGCCGGAGCGCCGCTCCCACCAGTTCTTCTTCGGAGGCCGAAGTGACAACGATTCCAACTGGGAGGGGCGCATCGACGAAATCGCCGTGTTCGACCGGCCGCTCTCCGCGCGCGAAATCCGACGGCTGGCCGCCCCGTAATACGCCACAACGCGGATCCTCATCCCGCGGAACATCTCCGGAATCACCGGATATCAGCGTGAGACGCCGTCGGAACGGGCCGCTCCTACGGAGCTTGGGGGAGGTTTTGGGTATCGGCCTGCTATAGACCGGTCGCCCCGGACGGGGCTTCTTCAGCCAGGATTGCCGACGGGCAGGCCCATTCAACGGAACTGTGCGCCATCCAAGGCCCGTAGGGCCGACCTGTCTATAGGCGTGCGGCCTGTTAAGAATCTTAAGCTCCGCTAGGAGCGACCCAGCCCCCAGGCGTGAATCGGTTGAGCCGATTACCCACTGAAAATACCGAGGAACCTTGATCGCGAACTACCCGGGTCACCGTCGCGGAGACGACGTCCGCTCGATCAGCCACGGGAAATCAGGATCGCCGACCCGGAAGGTCGTCCGGCTGAAGTCGTTGATCATGACCCGGCGCGCCGTAACGCTGCCCTTCCACTTGTGAATCTCCGAGTGGCCGTCCGCGAACGAGAACCCGCAGGCGTTGTTGTGGTAGTTCGCGGGAAGATCGATCCACTCGCGACTGCCCTGGGCGTTGAAGAACGCGCCGTCGTTGATGCTGTCCGGGTGCTCATCGACGAAGACCCACAACTGGGACGGCCCGGGCTCGGTCACATCGCTGGTTTTGACGTACAACTTTTCGCAGTTCAGCAGACCGTCCGTCGCGGTCTTGTTCCCTTCACCGACGGCGCCGTTGGCCGAAATGCTGCGTGCCCGTTCGGTCCACTTTCGCGTCCGCTGGACAGGCGCGAGGAATTTGTCGGCGGGACACTTGAAGATGGCGGAGGAATTGCCGGCGTACTTCGCGAGCACCGAGTATTGGTCGCTCGAAACGTAGAGTTTGTTCGTGTTGTGCGGGCTGGTGCTCCAATCCAACCAACCCATCACCCACGGATAGTAGCTTCCGACCGCCTGGCTGATCATTCTCCCGGACTGCGCCTCGCCACCGTGCGTCACCATCGCGTACTTCTCATCGTTGTCCCCCGTGTACAGGTGCATCGCGAGCATGAGCTGCTTGGTGTTGCTCATGCACTGGATTCCCTGCGCCTTGGTCTTCGCCTTCGCCAAGGCCGGCAACAGCATGCTCGCCAGAATCGCGATGATCGCGATCACGACCAGAAGCTCGATCAAGGTGAACCCTCGGCGGGACGGTAAGGTTGAAGTTGGGTGTTTCATGGGGTTCCTGGGATCGTCGCGATTGCACCATTCGTGCCGGGAACGGGCAAGTATCGAGTCGGTGACGACTCCATCGTCCCGCATGCGCCTTGTCACCCGCCCCTTGGAAACGTTTCATTCCCGCTCCACCGCCAACCGCTTGTCCGCCATGCGCTCCGCCCCATTCCTCTCCATTCTCCTTCTTGCGATCAGCACGTCGCGCCTCCCATCCGCGGAGTCCCCACCACAGGGAGCCGGCCTCCTCAAGACGGACATCCTCGGCGTCTTCGCGCATCCCGATGACGAAACCGGCATGGCCGCCACGCTGGCCCGTTACGCCCACGGCGAGGGCAAGGTGATCGCTCACGCCTACATCACGCGGGGCGAGGGCGGCGGCAACATGGTCGGCACCCAGGCCGGTCCCGCGCTGGGCGTCCTGCGCGAAGCCGAACTCCGCGATTGCCTCCGTGTTCTCGGGGTTCGCTACTGCTACTTCCTGGATCAGGAGGATTTCTTCTACACCGAAAGCCTCGCCGCTTCCCTCCGCAAATGGCGAAAGGAGGAGGCCCTCGCGAAGCTCGTCCGCCTGGTCCGCTCGCTCCGACCCGAAATCATCCTGACCATGAACCCCGCCCCCAATCCCGGACAGCACGGTCATCATCAGGCCGCCGGCGTCCTCGCCACGGAAGCCTTCGCCGCCGCCGCCGATCCCAACCGTTTCCCCGACCAACTCGCCGACGAAGGCCTCGCCGTCTGGCAGGCTCGCAAACTTTTCTACGGCGGGGCTTCGGGCCTTCACGTGACCACCATCACCACCACCCAACCCCACGCCGACGGCCGCATTCCCGCCGACGTCGCGGGCGAGGCCCTCAGCCACCACCGCTCGCAGGCCTTCGGCAACTTCACCCGCTCCCCGTGGCTCCGTCGCCCCCAGGGATTCACCCTCGTGAAAAGCGCCGTGACCCCGAATCCGAACCCCAGCGATCTCTTCGATGGACTTCCCGCCCCCGAACCCGTCGCGCCCGTCCGATTCGCCGACGAACCCCTGGCGCCCGTCCTGGCTTTCGTCCCGCGCCCCGCGATCTTCAACTACCAGCAATGGGCCCGGGAACAGGGCATCGCGCACCTGTCCGCCTCCTTTCCCGCGGACCTTCCCGTCGTCGTCGGCGAAGAGAATCGGATCGAACTCGAAATGGCCACCGCCCTCGCAACCGCGAATCCCGACAGCCTTCAGTTCACCTTTCCCGACGGCTGGCAGGCGCAACGGGATGGACGCTCCCGGCCTTCCAACCGGGACGGTTTCGTCCGCGTCCCCATCCGCGTCACGCCCCCTCCCGCGGCGTTGATGGAGATGGACGCCGAACTTCACGCCCGCATGACCCTCGAGGGAACCGAACCCACCGCCACCGCCCGACTGCACCCCATCCCCCTAGCGAAGATCCCCAGGACTCGAAAAGCCCCGGCCATCGACGGATCCACGGAGGGCTGGGAATCCGCCGCGGTGCTCGGAATCGGAACCAACCGCGTCTGGCAGGGCCGCGCCGACAGTCCCGAAGACTGCTCCGCGGTGGTCCGTGTTCTTCAAACCTCCCGGGAACTCCTTGTTCAGGTCACCGTCACCGACGATGCCGTCGTCTCCAACATCCGACCCGACGACATCAAGGGACATTGGCGAAGCGATTCGGTCGAGATCTGCGTGGATTCGAAAGCCGGCGCGGAGGACACGACGGGCTGTTTCAAAGTGGGGATCTTCCCGTTCGACTCCACCGGAACCGTCCGCGCCGCGCGCGACGCCGATGCCCGACAGGGCCCGGTTGAGAGGACGGCTCCGGGATTCCGCGTGAGCTCGGTTCGAACCCCGGACGGCTACCGGATTCAGGCCGCGATTCCCTTCGCGCTCGTGACCGACCACACCCGCCCGCCCCGCCGACTGGGATTCAATGTCCTCGTCTACGACGGCGACAAGGCCGACGCGGCGCCGGGTGAAAACATCAACGAATGCCGCCTCGCGTGGGCACCCCGCTCAGGGGTCCAGGGCCGCCCCGAGGACTGGGGCCGCATCGATCTGGAGTGAGGGTGAGGAGCGCCTCACCCCCCTGCAGTGCTTCGGTATCGCAGGTCACCCATCGGAAATGTCGAGAAACTGGAGGATCCGAATAGCCGGCGTGAGAGTTTCCGGGCACTCCGCGGCTCCATGTGCGTTGGGGATCCCCTCATTGGAAATGTTGCCGTGGCAATTCATCGGCCGTTGCGGACACCTGTGGAACCGGGATGAATTCGGCGGCTGGGCCGGGACATCGGTGCCATTGACGCCCCAATCCGGACCGTGTCACGGTGTGACACATGAAGACCGTCACGCTCCGCGAACTGCACGCCAGGACCGGGGAATGGGTGCGCGAAGCCTCTCGCTGCGGCCAGATCGTGGTGACGGACAATGGGCGTCCGATTGCCAGAATTGTCCCGGAAACCGAAGGAACCGGGGTCCCGTTTTTCGCCGAACGGAAGCCCTCCAAGGCGTTCCGTATCCTGGACGAGAGCGGCAAGACCGGCGGTGGACCCGACGTGACCCGGATCATCTCCGAAGGCCGGGAGGACCGTGCGTGATGCTCTATTTCGACACGAGTTACCTGGTGCGGCTCTACACCAGCGATCCGGGTTGGGAGAAAGTCCGAGCTCTCGCCCGCACCGACCGGCTCGCCTGTTGCCTTCATGGCCGGGCCGAAACTGTGGCGGCGTTCCATCGCAAGCTGCGGGAAGGCGTGATTCTGGGGAAGGAACTCCGAATTCTGCTTGCGGAGTTCGATCAGGACTCGGAGGGCGGGGCCTTCCGCTGGCTCCCCTTGTCACCGTCGGTCGTTCAACGGCTCTCGTCGACCTACGCCCGCCTGCCCGCGACCGTCGCCGTGCGCGCAGCGGATGCCATCCACCTCGCCTGCGCTGCGGAAGCGGGATGCGGGAGAGTATTCTCGAACGATGCGCGCCTTCTGATGGCGGCCCCGCATTTCGGAGTCGTCGGGGAAAACGTGCTCTAGCCCGGATATTCCATACTCGCCGCACACAGCGTCGCCCCCGCGATTGCCGCCCAACGGCCCTGACGTGAAATTCTCAAGCGAGACGACATTCGCCGCGGCCTTCCTCAATGTCCACCCGCCGAACACTTCCCGCCCAGCCTGTGGCACTCGGAATGCCGCCGGTGGGTATCCAGCGCACTTTCGCGATTCTTCTGCGTGGCCTTCGTGATCTTCGTGGTTTTGATGACGGCAGGTTGCGCCGCCCCGAGGACTGGGGCCGCATCGATCTGGAGTGAGGGTTCCTCCTTCTTAATCGCAACTTAATCCTCCCTGGAGCAGGGTCCCGGGTCGGGTGCCGCCACCGGAACGAATCGGCAACCGTCCCCATGAGAATCCTCGTCGTCGAAGACGAACCGCGACTCCTCCGGAACGTCGCGCGGGCTTTGCGCGAGGAGGATTACGCCGTCGACACCTCCGACACCGGCGACGACGGCCTCTACAAGGCCGAGACGTTCGACTACGACGCCATCGTCCTCGATGTCATGCTTCCGGGCATCGACGGCTGGGAGATCCTCGACCGCCTGCGCGCGAACAAACGCACCCCGGTCCTGATGCTCACGGCACGGGACGCAACCCAGGACCGAGTCCGCGGACTGGACGGCGGCGCCGACGATTACCTCGTCAAACCGTTCGATCTACCCGAACTCCTGGCCCGCCTTCGCGCCATCATCCGACGGTCGGCGGGACAACCCCGCCCGGAACTCGCGGTGCGGGACGTCCTGATCGACACCCGGTCGCGCACCGTCACCCGCGCCGGCCAACCGGTCCCGCTCACCGCCCGCGAATACGCGATCCTCGAATACCTCGCCCTCCATCGCGGATCCGTCATCAGCCGCACCACCCTCTACGAGCATCTCTTCGACGAAACCGACGACACGCTCTCAAACCTGATCGACGTCCACATCTTCAGCATTCGCAAGAAACTGGGCGCCGAAGTGATCGCGACGCGGCGCGGCCAGGGTTACTGCATCGAACCGTGAACGCCCGGCCCCTCATCAAGTCGATCCGGGTGCGGCTCCTCTTGTGGCTGGCGTTCCTCCTCGTCGCCCTTCTGACCGGCTTTGGCGTCACCGCCTACCAACTCCACCGGACCCAGCAATTCGAATCCATCGACGAGGAACTCGAATTGCGGGTCACGGTTCTCGCTCGGGAAATGCGCCCCCGCCCGGGTCCCGGTCGCTTCAGGCCCGGCCCACCCCCCGAATGGCTTCCAGAGGGCCCTCTTGACGCGACTCCGAACAGGGGTCCGGATCGGGGTCACGATCACCCCGGACGTTTGACCGACGGCCCGGGCGGCCGTTCCTCGGATCGGCGATCGCCGAAGAATCCAGGTCCACCCCGCGAGACGATCGACGGTCGCTTCGAAGGACGGGAAATCCAGTTGTCGACGAGTACGCTCCGCCTTTTCGACGACGAGTCCACCAACGGCTTCTACTTCGCCCTCTGGTCCCGCTCGGGTTCGCTGCTTCGAATTTCCACCAACGCACCCGCCGGCCTGGGTCCACCCGGACCCGGCGAAATCGACGCCACGGTCCAGACCCGCACTCGAAACGGATTCCGCGAGGCCCTTCAGCTCAATTCCATCGGTGAAAGCATCGTCGCCGGTCGATTCATCGCCGCCGACCTCGCCGGCCTGCGCCGCTACGCCCTATGGCTCGGAACAGCCGGTTTCGCCGTGCTCGCGCTGGGACTCGGCGGAGCCTGGGGCCTCACGACACGGGCGATCCGCCCGATCGAGGATATCGCCGGCGCCGCGCGGCGAATCTCGGACGGCAACCTGGCCGAGCGCATCAGCGTGTCCGACACGGACTCCGAGATCGGGCGGCTCGCCGGCATCCTCAATGGGACCTTCGCACGATTGGAAGCCGCCTTTGCCCAGCAGAAACAATTCACCGCCGACGCCTCCCACGAACTCCGGACCCCGATCTCGGTCATTCTCGCCGAAACCCAGGCGACCCTCGCCCGGGAACGGTCCGCCGCCGAGTACCGCGAAACCGTCGAAACCTGCCTCGACGCCGCCCAACAGATGCGCCGCCTGACCCAATCGCTCCTCGAACTGGCGCGATTCGATGCAGGCCAGGAACCGCTCGAACGCGTCGAATTCGACGTCAGCGAACGCCTCCGGGCCTGTGTTCATCTCGTTGAACCGCTCGCCGCACCCCGGGGGATCCGGTTCCAATTGGATCTCGATCTCGAAGCCGCCACCGCCCACGGCGATCCGGACCGCCTCTGCCAAGTTTTCATCAATCTCCTCACCAATGCCGTCCACTACAACCGCGACGGCGGCCACGTCCGTGTGACGACGCGGAACGAAGGCGCTCGGGTCGTGATCTCCGTTTCCGACACCGGCCGGGGCATCGATCCCGGGGACATTCCCCACCTCTTCAAACGCTTCTACCGGGGCGACAAGGCGCGCCGATCCGCCAACGGACAAAGCGGTCTGGGACTCGCCATCGCCAAAGCCATCGTGGACGCCCACCAGGGAACCCTCGAAGTCGCCAGCGAACCCGGATCGGGCACCACCTTCACGGTGAGCCTGCCCGCGAATCCCGGACCCACCGCCCCCCTCTCGCGGCCGTGACACTTCCATGACACTCCCATCCGGGCGCGGGTTAAGATCCGCTCATGCTGTGCGGACTCACTGTCCTCCATCACCGAAAGGACTCGGGACTCCCGATCGCCGTGCCCCCGCTTCCGGCAAACTCCGGACCCGCCCTCGTCCTCGACACCTGCCAGCGCTGGATCTGCGTCCTCCACACCCAGCACCCCGTCCCCACAACCGCCGAAGTCGAACAGTTTCGCGAGGAGGACGCGTACCGGTTCCTGCTCCGGGTCACCACCGGCCTCGAAAGCCGGCTCCAGGGTGAAACCAACATCTTCGGTCAGGTGAAACAGGCCTGGGCCGCCCATGGCCCGCAGTTCCCCTGGATCCAGCGCCTCTTCGAGGACACCCGCGAAATCCGCGCGCGCAATCTTTCAACCGTTGGCGGACCGTCCTACGGACGCCTCGTCCGACGCGCGATGCAGTCCGAACGCATCCCCGTCGGCGCCCACGTGCTCCTCGTCGGAGCCGGCGAACTCGCACGCACCGTGGCCCCGTGGCTCACAGGTTTCAAACTCCGGATCCTGAACCGGGACCTCACTCGCGCCGAAGCCCTCGCCGATTTCCTCCGCCGGCAGAACCAGGATCGTTCGTCGATCACCACCGTTGATCCCGCGGACGCCCGCGACGCCTGGCGCACCACGTCCGCCATCGTGCTCTGCATCCCGTTCGACCCGGACGCGGATGCCGCGCGCATCGAGCACATCCAGGACCGCGCGGAATCCTCCGCCCCGGTTCCGTTCGTCCTCCATCTCGGGGGATCCCGCAACCAGGCCGGCCCATGGACCCGCCTCCCGCGATTCCAATCCCTCGACGGACTTTTCGTCATGGCTCGGCTCGAGTCGTGTGCCCGCACCGCCCACCTTCGCCGCGCCAGCCAGGCCTGTGCCGAACGCGCCCGCCTCCGCGCGCTCGGACCGTCCCTCAGCATCCATCATGGCTGGGAAGACCTCGCCTCGTTCTCCGGTTGGGAGTCCGGATCGTCGGCCGAGCCTGACACCACCGCGGAAAACCAGTACACCCCCGGGGTCGCCGCTCATCTGGCTCTCCACTGAGGGCCGCATCGCATGGCCCCATGAACCCAGCCCCACTTCCCGGTTCTCCCCTTCGCCTCGGCACCCGACGATCCCCGCTCGCCCTGGCCCAGAGCACCTGGGTCGCCCGCCAGTTGGAAACCCTCCATCCGGGTCTTCGCGTCGAACTGGTCGGCGTCGAAACCCGAGGCGATCAACTCCTCGATGTGCCGCTCTCCACCGCGCCCGGCCGCGAATTCTTCGTCGCGGAACTCGACTCCGCGCTCCTCGCGCGCAAGGTCGATTTCACGGTCCACTCATTCAAGGATCTCAGTCTCGATCGCCCAGCCGACCTCGTCCTGGCCGCTGTTCCCATCCGAGCCGATCCGCGCGACGTCGTCCTCTACGGTCCTTCCGCTTCGACCCGCCTCTCCCAAGGGCATCCCCTCCGGATCGGGACCGGGTCGCCGCGTCGAATCGCCAACGTCGGCGAGTTCCTTCCAGGCGCCCTTCCGGGAGCCAATCCCCAGCCGCCCCCCGAGTTCGTCTCCATCCGCGGCAATGTCGACACCCGTCTCTCCCGGATCCATCTCGCCAACCACGAGGAACGCCACCTGGACGCCGTGATCCTCGCGCTCGCCGGCCTTTCGCGCCTCGCGCTGTCGGCCGAGGGCCGCGCCCGCCTCGCCAAGCTGCTTTCGGGCGTCCGTTCGATGGTTCTGCCGTTGAGCGAATGCCCCACCGCGCCGGCCCAAGGCGCTCTCGCTGTGGAATGCCGCGCCGACGACCCCGCGACCCGCCAGATCCTCGCCGTCCTGCACCATCCGGAAACCGCCCACCACGTCGCTCGTGAACGCGAAATCCTCGCCGAATGGGGCGGCGGATGCCACCAGGCCCTCGGCGCGACTTCGCGTTCGATCCCCGGAACCGGCTCCGTCCTGCACATCCGCGGGCGCCGTCCCGACGGAACCTCCCTCCGCGAAACGCGCGTTCACCCCGCGGCCCCATCCGCCCCATCCGTCCCATCGGTCTCAGCCATCGTCCTCCAAGCCGTGCCTCCGCCATCCGTCCTCCTCGGTCTCCCCGAAAAGCGAGTCTGGGCGGGCACCCTGGAGGTCTGGTCGGAACTCGCCCGCAAAGGTGTCTGGGTCGAAGGCTGCGACGAGGGACCCGGCGCCGGAGTCGTCGAATCATTGGGGCCGGGTCCGGCGGAGGAAGCGCCTTCCCAGATTCCGGAACCCGCTCGGATCCCCGTCCCATGAATCGCAAGGGAGCACGGCCAGCCAGGCATCACCGACAGTCGTCATCGCAGTTCGTGCTGATCGGGCTGCAGGTCTTCTGGCTCGCGTTCCTGATCGCCCTGGGAGCGTGGTGGGTCCACCTGATGCTTTCCCAGGCCGACCGGATCGCTGGATTGCAGGAGCAACTCGGTCTCGCCAGCGCCACGACCGAAGGCCAATGGATCCGCACCCAGCGCATGCTCCTCTGGGAGGGCTCGACCTTCTTCGCCGCGCTTCTCCTCAGCCTGGCCCTGATCGGTCACCTCTACTGGCGCGACTCGCGGCGCGCCCGTTCCCTGCAGGCGTTTTTCGCTTCGGTCACCCACGAACTCCGCACTCCGCTGGCCGGCATCCGGCTCCAGGCGGAATCGCTCGCCGATCTCGGCCAGGGCGACCCTGAAATGCGTCGACTTCTGGAACGCCTTCTCGACGACACCACCCGGTTGGAAACCCAGGTGGACCGGGCCCTTGAACTGGCCCGCGTCGAGGGCGGCGGCCCCGTCCTCACCCAACCCATCGATCTCGCCGCCGTCGTCACCCAGATTCTTCGCACCTGGCGCCCTCCCCTCCAGCGCGCGGTCCATCCCATGAACTCCGTCCGCGACGCCCGCGTCCTCGCGGACCCCGCCGCGCTTCAGGTGATCCTTCGCAATCTCCTCGACAACTGTGTCCTGCACGCCGAGGGGGAACCGCTTCGCATCGACCTCCGAACCCGCCACGACCATGGCTCCGTCGTCCTCGAAGTCCGCGATCATGGGCGGCATCCCGAAACCCTCGTCGCGTCACCCGGCGCCCTGTTCGAGAAAGGCCCCAATTCCAGGGGCGCCGGCGTCGGACTCTACCTGGTCCGCGTCCTGATGCGGCGCATGGGTGGCGAAGTCCGATTCCATCAATTCCCGAGGTCCGGCACGGAATCCGGCTTCCAAGTCGGACTCACCTTCCAGGAGGCCCCGCCCCATGGATGAACGGAACGCACCCCGTCTGCTCGTCGTGGAGGACGAGCCGAACATCGGCGCCACCCTCGCCGAACGGCTCGCCGGCGAGGGGTATTCCGTCGCCTGGACCCGCTCGGTCCGCGAGGCGCGCAACGAGATCTCCCTCGGCCCCTTCGACCTCGCCCTCCTCGACGTCGGACTGCCCGACGGATCCGGATTCGATCTCGCGGAAGTCATTCGAAACACCCACCCGGGAACGGCGCTCGTCTTCCTGACCGCGTTCGGCGATCCGGAGTGCCGCGTCCAGGGACTCGAACTCGGCGCCGAGGATTACGTCGTCAAGCCGTTCCACTTCAAGGAACTCGTCCTCCGACTGGAGAACAGCCTGAAGCGCGCCCGCTTCGTCCACCGCCATCGCGGCGAGGACCGCGTCGTGATCGGACGGGCCATCGTCCATTTCTCGCGCCTCGAAGCCACGGTCGACGGCCAGTCCACATCCCTTTCGCCGCGCGAGGGCGCGCTGCTCCGATTCCTTCTCGATCACCCCAACCAAGTCGTCAGCCGCGACGAAATCCTCGACGCGGTCTGGTCCCGCGACGAATACCCCACACCCAGAACCGTCGACAACTTCATCGTCCGCCTCAGGCGGCTCGTCGAGACGGATCCCGAGAACCCCACCGTCATCCGGCGCGTCTGGGGCGTGGGCTACCAACTGACCCTTCCCCCGTCATGAGCCTCTTCGTCTCCGCGCTCCATCGCGACAATCACCTGCGCCCGCCCGTCTGGTTCATGCGCCAGGCCGGACGCTACCACCGCCATTACCAGGATCTCCGGCGCACCCGCTCGTTCGTCGAACTCTGCAAACGCCCGGAGCTTGCCTGCGAAACCGCCCTGGGACCCGTCCATGAATTCGGCTTCGACGCCGCCATCCTCTTCTCGGATCTGCTCTTCCCCCTCGAATCCCTGGGCATGCCCCTGGAGTACAATCCCGGCCCCACCCTCGGCTGGCATCTCCGATCGAGCGCCGACCTCGCCCGTCTTTCCTCGGGTCCCAACCTCTCCGAATCCCTCCGGTTCCAGGCCGATGCCGTGCGCCTCCTCCGGAAGGCCCTTCCGGGGTCCAAGGGAGTCCTGGGTTTCGTCGGCGGCCCGCTCACGCTCTTCGTCTACGCCGTGGAAGGCTCCCATGTCGGCGATCTCTCCTCGATGATCGAGGGGTTGAGTGACGGAAGGTTCCAGGGGTTTCTCGACCACCTGATTCCCCTCCTCGCGCGCAACATGGCCGATCAGTACCGCGCGGGCGCCAGCACCATCGCGGTGCTCGACACGAGCGCCGGGTCCCTGCCCCCAGGCCTCTTCCAGACCCACGTCGTCCCCGCCCTCGAACGCCTCTTCCGCGCGTTCCACGAATACTGTCCCTGCGCCCCCATCACGTACTACTCGAAGCAGACCGGCCCCGAACATTGGAACACACTGCGCGGTCTGCCCATCTCCTGTCTCGGCATCGACTGGAACCATCCGATCGACCGGGTCCTCCTCGACCTGTCCGATCGCTGGGCCATCCAGGGGAACATCGATCCCCACTGGCTCCTCCAATCCCCCGACGCCCTGGAAGCCCAGCTTCGACCCGTCTTCGATTCCGTCCGGCGCCTTCCCGCCCATTGCCGCCGAGCCTGGGTCTGCGGACTCGGCCACGGCGTCCTCCCCGGCACACCCGAAGCGGGCGTCCACCGCTTCATCCGACTCCAACACGAAACCTTCGGAGAGACCCTGTGAAAACCCTCGACCACCCTCCCGCCGGCGTCGCCGCTCATCCTCCCGCCTCCGAACCGGCGCCGGCGCCGACGCCAGCGCCCGCACCCGATCTGTTCGCCAAGTACAATGTCCCCGGCCCCAGGTACACGAGCTACCCCACCGTTCCGTTCTGGGAGACCAACCCCACGCAGGACGACTGGATCAGCAGCCTCGCCAAGGCCCTGAACGAGGACGCTTCGCTGGAATCGGGCGCCGCGGTGTACGTCCATATCCCCTTCTGCCGCGCCCTCTGCACCTACTGCGGTTGCAACACGCGGATCACCCGCAACGCCGACACCGCCATCCCCTACGTCGACGCCGTCCTCAAGGAATGGCGACTCTACCGCGAACGGCTCAGGATCCCCGACTCCGGACCCTTCCGCCTCGCCGAAATCCACCTCGGCGGCGGCACACCCACGTTCCTTCCCCCCGAGGAATTGGAACGTCTCATCACGGGAATCGTCTCCCACGCGGAACTCGTGCCCGGATTCGAATTCTCCATCGAAGCCGACCCGCGCGTCACCACCGCGGACCATCTGAACACCCTCGCCCGACTCCGCTTCACCCGCCTCAGCCTCGGGATCCAGGACTTCGATCCCACCGTCCAAGCCACGGTCAACCGAGTCCAGGACGAGGCCCTCGTCCGACAGGTCACCGACACCGCCCGCGCCGCCGGATTCCGCGACATCAACTTCGACCTCATCTACGGCCTGCCTTTCCAGACCGAAAACAGCATCCGCGACACCGTCCGCGCCGTCGCCCGTCTGCGCCCCGATCGCATCGCCTTCTACGCCTACGCCCACGTTCCCTGGATCAAACCGTGGCAGCGGAACTTCACCGAGGAGGATCTCCCGGCCGGAGACCAGAAACGCCGCCTCTATGAACTCGGCCGATCCCTGCTCGAAGAAGCCGGGTACCGGGAGGTCGGCATGGACCATTTCGCCCTCGAATCCGACTCGCTCTGGGCCGCCGTCCGCGAGGGAACGCTCCACCGGAACTTCATGGGGTACACCTCCCGACCTGTCTTCCCACTGCTCGGGCTCGGCGTCTCCGCCATCGGCGATTCGTGGCGCATCTTCGCTCAGAACGAAAAGAGCATCGAATCCTACACCCGGCGCCTCGACCGCGACGAACTCCCGATCTTCCGGGGCCACGTCCTCACCGACGAGGACCTCGTCCTACGCCGTCACATCCTCGATCTGATGACGCGCCTGGAGACGACCTGGGAGGAGGCCGCCCGCCACGTCCCGTTCCTCGACGAAGTCGCCGCCCGGTTGGCCGAACCCGAACGCGACGGCCTGGTGCGGCTCCTGCCCGGCGGACGGGGTTGCGTGGTGACCGAAACCGGCCGCGCCTTCCTCCGGACACTCTGCATGGCCCTCGACGCCCGTCTCACCCGGAAGGCGCCGCAGACCCGCCTCTTCAGCCAAACCATCTGACACCCACTCAACCCACGTTCCCGCCATGAATACCGTCGCGATCCTGGGGGCCGGCGTCACGGGACTCGTCGCCGCACACCGCCTCCAGCGCCTGGGAATCCCCGTCACCGTCTACGAGGCCGCCGACCGCCCGGGCGGCGTCGTCCAGACGTTCCGACAGGACGGGTATCTCGCCGAATCCGGTCCGAACACCCTGCTCGAGACTTCCCCCCGCATTCGCGAACTCCTCGTCGATCTCGGTCTCGACAAGCAGGTCCTTGAGTCCAATCCCGCCGCGAACCGCCGGTACCTCGTTCGAAACGGCCGCCCCAGCCCCCTCCCGGACAGCCTTCGTGGTTGGCTCGCCACCGATCTGTTCTCACTCACCGCCAAATTCCGAATCCTCGGCGACCTCGTCCAACCCCGTTGCGCGCCCGATCACGAGGAAAACCTCGCGACCTTCGTCGTGCGCCGGCTCGGCCGCGAATTCCTCGATCGCGCCATCAACCCGTTCGTCGCGGGCGTCTACGCGGGAGACCCGGAACGATTGTCCGTGCGCGAAGCGTTTCCCCGTCTTCACGCCGTGGAACAGAAGTATGGCTCGCTGCTCGTCGGCCAGGTGCTCGGCGCCCGCGAACGCCGGCGCCGGGGCGAGATCCCCCGCGCCAACGCCCCCAAACTCTCGTTCCCGGACGGACTCGGCTCCTTCGTCCACGCCCTTCACCAATCCCTCGGCGACGCCGTTCACCTGGACACCGAAGTCACGTCCCTCGGAGCCGCCCACCCCGGCAGCGACACAAGCGCCGGATGGGTCGTCACGTCCCGGTGCCGGGGCGAAACCACCACCCGCCCACACCGCGCCATCCTCCTCGCCGCCCCAGCCCATCGCCTCGCTCGGCTCACGTGGACCGGACCGGACCGAAATGACCTCGCCTGGCTCGACGACATCGAGTACGCCCCCGTGTCCGCCCTCGTCCTCGGATTCCGTCGCGAAGACGTCGAACATCCCCTGGACGGATTCGGCGTCCTGGTTCCCGCGATCGAAAAGATCCCGATCCTCGGCGCGCTCTTCAGTTCGTCCCTCTTCCCGCATCGCGCGCCGCCAGGCCACGTCACGCTCACTTGCTACCTGGGCGGAACCCGGAAACCCGATCTCGCCCTCGCGCCGCTCCAGAGCCAGTTGGAATCCACCCTCGCCGCCCTGCGGACCCTCCTCGGCGTCCGTGGCTCCCCCACCTTCGTTCACCACACCGTCCACGCCCGCGGCATCCCGCAGTACAATCTCGGCTTCCGCCGGTTCCGCGATCGCATGACCGCCCTCGAATCCGCCCACCCCGGCCTCGTCTTCGCCGGACATTTCCGCAACGGAATCTCCCTCGGCGATTGCGTCGTCGCCGGGGATGACGCCGGTTGGAAACTCGCCGGACTCGAACGCCCCGCCACCAGTCCCTCAACAACCCCGTGACCCCCGCCGTGTCCACCCACTCCTCATCCCTCCCTCCCCTCGCCCCAGGCACCGGCGTCCTTCTCATGAACCTGGGCTCGCCCGACAGCCCCGCAGTCCCCGACGTCCGAACGTACCTCCGCGAATTTCTCATGGACGGACGGGTTCTCGACGCCCCCTGGCCGATCCGTTTCTTCGTCGTCCACGGACTCATCCTTCCCCGGCGTCCGGTCCAGTCCGCCCACGCCTACCAATCCATCTGGGGCGCCGACGGCTCGCCCCTGATCCACGCGGGAAGGCAGGTCCGGGACCTGCTCGCGCAAGGCCTCGATGCGCCCGTCGCGTTGTGCATGCGCTACCGCCACCCAACCCCTTCGGCCGCCCTCGAAACACTCCGGCAACAAGGCGTCCGAACGGTTCGCCTCGTCCCGCTCTTCCCCCACTTCGCCATGTCGAGCTTCGAGACCGCCGTCGAGAAGGTGCGGTCCGTGGTCCGGGAGTCCTTTCCGGAAATGTCCCTCGAAGTCGTCGCCCCCTACTACGCCCACCCCGACTACCTGGACGCGCTCGCCGATTCCGTCCGCCCGTTCCTTCAACAGCCGTTCGACCGACTTCTCGTCAGCTTTCACGGCATTCCGGAACGCCACCTCCGAAAATCCGATCCCACCCGCTCCCATTGCCTCGCATCCGCGGATTGCTGCTCCCGCCCAAGCCCGGCCCACGCGACCTGTTACCGGCACCAGTGCTTCGAAACGGTTCGCGGATTGCTCCCGCGCATCGGACTCTCGAACGATCAGGTTTCCGTGTCGTTCCAGTCCCGACTCGGGCGTGATCCGTGGTTGAAGCCCTACACCGACCACGAACTCATCCGATTCGCCCAGTCCGGGGTCCGCCGCCTTCTCGTGCTCTGCCCGGCGTTCGTTGCCGATTGCCTCGAAACACTCGAGGAAATCGGAATGCGCGGCCGGGAATCCTTCCTCGAAGCCGGCGGAACCGAACTCACACTGATCCCCTGCCTGAACACGCACCCCCGCTGGATCCAGGCCCTCCGGCGCCTCGTCGCGGAACCGGCGACGGCGACGCGGAACGCCGACCCCACGGCTACCGCCGCTCCGCCACGGACCCTGAAACCGGCGGAAACAACCACGTAGGAAGCGGCAGACACGCCCATAAACAGGTCGGCCCTACGGGCCTTGGGCCTTGCGCCTTGGATGGCGCACGGTTCCGTCGAACGAGCCTGCCCGTGGGCCCTCCTGGCCTAAGCCCCGTCAGGGGCGACCCGTCAATAGCAGGCCGATACCCAGGATTCCCCCAAGCTCCGTAGGAGCGGCCCGTTCGGACGCCGTCTCATGCTGATAGACGGTGATCTCGACCCATCCACCGGAATCATCGAGGAACCGACCCGTTCGCCTTCCGGACGCTTCCCCCCGCCCCTCCGAATTCCTCCCCTTCCGTGTGCTCCGTAGGTTCCGTGGTTGAACTTCCCGTCTCAAGAGTCAGTCCCGTCATTCCCGTCAGTACTGCGACGTCGCCTCCCATTCCTCGACCGGCCGCTGGAACTGGTCGCTGGTGAGGTCGACCTTGAACCGGGCATCGGCCTCCGCCGTCGCCTTCACAACGACACGCCACACCACTTCGGCCTTGGGCTCGATCGCGGCCAAAGGCTCCGCCCTCCCCGTCCGTCCCTCCCCCTGAACCGCCGTCGGTCCCCCGCCGGACACGAATTCCTGACCCTCGGGCAGGGTGCAGACCCACTTGAGATTTGTGCCGACCGACGAGCCCTGGTTCGTCACCCGGATTTCGTAGGTGACCTGGTTGCCCACTTCGATCGGGTCCTCCACGTCGACGACTTCGAGCAGAATCGCCGGAATCCCCGCGACGACCGTCGAACACCGTGATTCCACCGGCAGGGCGCAATCCCCTTTGGCACCCACTCGGAACTCGACCGGACCCGGCTGCGCCGCCGTGAACGTCGCGCAAACCGTCTTCGTCGCTCCGGGAGGCAGCGCGGTCAGATTCCAGACAACCGCCCCTTCCTGGCTCACCCCGCCATCCCGGATCCCGGCCACGACCGTTCCCAACGGAATCGCCAGCGCCACCAGGCCGCCCGGTTCCGCCGCATCCCCGGAATTCTTCACCGTGACGCAAACCTCGATCGGACGCCCCGCCAGCACCTCGCCCGACGCCCAGCAATCCAGGGCGAGCACTGGCATCCGCGCCACAACCGTCGATTGCGCCCTCGCCGTCGCCCCTTCCGCCGAAGTCGCGCGGACTTCGCCCACGCACGGACCCGTGGCTTGAGCCTGAGCCCGGTACCCGAATACCCGCCCTTCATCCGGTCGAAGGGTTCCGGCTTCGAAGACCATTTCGGTCCGCGAATCCAGCGCCTTCCAGCATGTCGGCACGGTCTCGGCCACCCGGACGTCCGTGAGCGTCGCCCCGCCCACGTTTCGCACTTCAAAAACAACTTCGAAGGGATCGCACAAACTCACCGAGGCCGGAGTCCGACGCACCACTTCCACCGCCCTGACCGGACCCAGGTCGACAACGAAAAAATTGGCGCACGCCTTCGGCGTCACACACCGGTATCTCCACCGTTTCGAAACGAATTCGAACTGATACGCGTTGATCGGTTCCTTCCCGTCCCAAAGCACGTCGATCAGCGTCACCGGTCTCCCGTTGTTCCTCGACGACATGAAAGGCAGCCGGCTGCCCCTCGGCAGTTTCACCGCCACGATCGGCTCCTTGGCCGCCGCCCGCCGGAGATCGTCCACGTCCCCCTTCCATCCCGCCTGGTTCAGGATCGCCGCCATATCCGCCTTCATCGACGGATCGGCGAACAACCGCCGCAGATCCTCCGGTGTTTGGAGCGGTTTCGCGAACCGATGCGCCGGATCCCCCAGACGCGTGGCCCGATGCTGCTGGGCCGTCGCGGACACCACCGAAAGCGTCAGTCCCGCCACCACCCACCACCAGCGGGGAACAAGGTTGGCAATCTTCGGATTCACGGCCCGCGAATATCGCCACCCCCCGCCTCCCCCGCCAGCCAATTGCAGGGGCCGCCGTCAGGCGTATCGGAACAGCGGCGGAAAAACGATCACCACCAACGCCGCCCACGCGCTGTAGACCGGCAGGTAATCCGTCTGCCACTTCTCCAGCGACGCGAACGACCCGCGGCCTCGGAGGAATCGAACGTAGAGAACCGCCGACCAGGCCAGGTTGACCAGAAGGATCCCATTCACACCCAAGCCCGCCACCCGGTTCGGGCTGAATCCAAATTCCGTGATGCGCGCCACAATCGCCCAAAGCGCCACCCCATCGACCAGCAGGGCGCTGACCACCATCAGGACCAATGCGCCATCATGGAAGCCCCGCGGCGCTCCGGGATCCCGGGCCGAGATGGAGTAGAGCAGCAACCCCAGGACCACCACGAGCAGGAGATCGAAGGCGATCAGCATGTCCCGCTCGATGTTCAGTCCGCGTCCCGTCCACGACAGGATCCAAAGAAAGGTGAGCAGCAGCGCCGCGAACAAAGGCGTGAAAAGACGCGTCAGCATGGGTGCCAGGTTCCCGATCAGACCCTGCCGGGCCTCCACCAGCCAGGCGGCGATCACGACGGCCCCAACGGCGCCGCACGGCACCAGCCACTGCTGAATGAACGCATCCGGTCGGATCCCGATGGCGTTGAACAGAACCGCCAGGATCCCCGTGAAGACACCGCCGCCCAACGCGATCAGCACATAGTGGATGAAGCCTTCGCCGGAAAACCGAATGAATTCCATGCGGACGGCCACCTGATCCCACCGGCCCCCCGCCCACGCCACGCCCACGACCAACCAAAGCGCCACAGGAAGATTCAGCGCCGTGAGCACCCCGGTGTGGCCACCCCGCTGAAAGGGATACGCATTCGCGAAAATGATCGCCCCGCAAACCGCCCCGGCCAACCACCCAGCCGCCCGACTCGAAAGCCCCCGTTTCCAAGCGAAATAGCCCGCCAGAAGGGGCAGGACAAAGAGACTCGCGTTCCGAACGTAAAAACCTTCGTGCCGGTCCAGGTCCAGCCCGAACAAGACCGGTAGCTTCAAAAGCACCGCCGCCGCCACCGCGAACCCGATCGCCACGAGCGCGTCCATCCGCCGGGGCGCGGGCGGTTCCGAACCATCCGCGGACCCAACCATCAGTTGCTTCCATAGACGGTCCGAGTGCGCCCGCGCGAATTCGCGGCACAAAACGTCGCTCCGGCCCATGCGTTTCACCGCCAGAAGGAAAGCCTCATCGCCCGCCAACCCAGCATCCGCCAGACCCGCCAATTCCCGCCGGAGTCGCCCCTCGATCTCCCCAACATCAACGGAGAGCCGGAGCGCCGCCCCCCGGCGACGAACAAAACTCCGCCACTGCTCGATCTGATCCTCGACCATTTCAGCGCTCGGTGATGTCGACATCGTCAGGCTTTCCATCCCCGCGGCGCGGCCGCCAGGCGCCTCCACCCAAAGCATCGCGGGATCGTGTTCATGAAAAGTCGCGTCCTCCAATTCTTGGACACGCACCGGAACCATGGACCCAAGGGGCATCACACGGAGGCGCGGAGGCACGGAGAGGGAAGGAATCCGTTCGCTGGTCTCCGTGTCTCCGCGCCGCCGTGAGGGAATCTCGGTTCATGGGGTTCTTCAATCGCGCGCGTCGCCCGGCCCAGGATCGACCCGAACCGGCTTCACTTTGTATCGCAAAGTACAACTGTCAAGCGGGGACCTGTGGATCGACCCAAGGTGATTCGGCCCGGTCCCCAAGACCGTGAATTCCGTCGAACGCTCCAGAAAATCGGCCCTTTCATCACATCATTCCACGCCAGAAACCCGCCCACGACCCCCCGGGCCCCTCAGAAGGCGGCAGCCACGAGGAAGTCCTTCCGAATCGCCGAACGAGAAATACTTTGCACCACGAAGTCAACTGACCACGGTTGTCCCGGACCCGGTCGGGACGATGCCATGAAGGCGGATACAACCCACGGAACCACGCCTAAACCCGCGCGGACGCCCGCGTCACCCGGTCCGCGATGGCCGACCATTCCGGCGTTCCCGGAACCGCCTCCATCACAATCGTGGAGGCCCCCAGCGCGTCGCAACGATGCCACTCCGCGTACAAAGCCCGGGCGTAGGCCTCCGGGTCGGCCGGAATCAGACAGATCCGGGCGGCGGCGTGCTGCTCGGGAATCACATGGTGGGCCAGCACATGCGCCTTGGCGGGATCCACCCCGTCCCGTCTCAGTTGCCCCAGAAGGTCGGCCTCATCACGCCAGGTGCCGACCCAAAGCCGCGCCCTGGGCGCGTAGTGCCGAGGCAACTGACCCGGACTTCGCAACGGTCCGGAGTCACTCCCACTCCCAATGCACGCTTCCGGACCCTCACCCGCCCCCGGTCCACGCCGGGAACCGGAGCCGGATCGGGACTCGGATCCGAAGTCCCCAAACTTCAGAACCCGCGCAATCGCCTCGGCTGAGATCATCCCCGGACGAAGCACCCGCGGCGGGTCCACGGTCAGGTCCAACACCGTCGATTCGATGCCCACGTTCGAAGCCCCGCCGTCAACGATCAGTTCCACCCGATCGCCAATTCCCGCGAGCGCATGCCCGGCTTCCGTCGGCGAAATGTGGTTCGAAAGGTTCGCACTCGGCGCCGCGAGCGGAAAACCGCACGCCCGGATGAGCGACTGCATGAACGGATGGGAAGGCCAGCGGATCCCAACCGTCGGTCCGCCCGCGGTGACCTCATCCGGAATCCGCCCGCTCCTCGGGACGACCACAGTCAACGGCCCCGGCCAGAACTCGGAGGCGAGCCGGTCCGCGGACTCAGGCCATTCGGCGGCGCATTCACGCGCCAGCGCGCCGCTCGCCACATGAACGATCACCGGATTGCCGGAAGG
This sequence comes from Limisphaerales bacterium, assembly GCA_050250555.1. Taxonomy (GTDB): domain Bacteria; phylum Verrucomicrobiota; class Verrucomicrobiia; order Limisphaerales; family CAIMTB01; genus CAIMTB01. The sequence goes on along the minus strand of JBFWOK010000006.1, from coordinate 59,827 downwards.
CCGGCCTTTCAGATTGAACAGGCTGCGCACCGCCACCGGATCCCACGCATTGGCCGCCAGTCCGTACACGGTTTCCGTCGGCACGACAACGACCTTGCCCTGTCGAAGCAGCGCGGCGGCGCGTTGGACGGCTTCCGCCAGCAGGGCCGAAGTGTGGGTCGGCAGCACTTCCGCCCGGCCTTCCGATGGATTCGTCGTCGTCAATGCGGTGGTCGATGATCGGTGGTGGATGGCCCCGTCAGGCAAGCCTGATCGACGTCGCCGGGAATTAGGGGATTCCCCACCCTCGCCCGTCGCCGCGCCGCGATCCCTGGGTTCCGATTTCGATCGGCTCCGGGCTCGCGCGCCCCGAACCCGAGGCGTAGCTTCCCGCCATGCTCGCCGCACTGACCGCCAAGGTTCGAGGGGGCTCGGAGCTTTCGCCCGCCGAAATCCACGTCGCCGTCCGCCTCCTGGCCGCTGAAGCGCCGGAACCGGCGGTGAAGGCCGAGTTCCTGATGGCCCTCGCCCGACGCGGCGAGACGCCCGCGGAGATCACCGAGTTCGCCCGCGAACTGCGCGGACTTTCGGTGCCCCCGCCGATCGACCCCGCCACGCGCGCGCTGGGTTTGATCGACGTCTGTGGCACGGGCGGCGACCACCAGAACACTTTCAACATTTCCACCACGGTCGCCCTGGTCGTCGCCACCGCGGGAGTTCCGGTCGCCAAACACGGCAACCGGGCGATCACCTCGCGATCCGGAAGCGCCGATGTGCTCGAAGCCCTCGGAATCCAGGTCGACCTCGAACCCGCGGAAGCCGCGCGATGGCTCGCCACCCACCATTTCGCGTTCTTCTTCGCGCCCCGATACCACCCCGCATTCCGTCATATCGCGCCCGCCAGGAAACTCTGCGCCCAACAGGGCCAACGAACCTTGTTCAACTGCCTCGGACCCCTCCTCAATCCCGCCCAACCCGACGTCCAGCTCGTCGGCGTCTCCCAACCGCAACTCTGCGAACCGATCGCGCGAGTCCTCCTTTCCCTCGGCCTCCGACGCGCCATGGTGGTATGCGGTCGCGTCGGCGCGAACCACCTCGACGAACTCTCGACCGTCGGCGACACGACCGTTGCCGAATTCCATCACGAACGCGGACTCACCCTCAGCACGCTCTCGCCCCAGCTCTTCCCGATTCAACCGGTCACGATCGGCGACCTCGAAGGTGGCGACTGCGAGACGAATGCCACGGTCGTCACCAGGATTCTCTCGGGAGTCGAGCGCGGACCCAAGCGGGATGCCGTTCTCCTCAATGCCGCCGCCGCGCTTTTCCTCGCCGACAAAGCCCGGACGCTGCTCGAAGGTTGGGACCTGGCGGCCGACCTCCTCGACTCCGGCCGCGCCACGATCAAGCTCGGGGAACTCCAACAGGCCACCCGCAGCTCCGCCTAGGCGGCGACTCGTACCCCATTCACCTAAACCCCTGAACTACAATTAATTGTGTGCTTGCAACTAAAGTTTTAATGACCTAGCTTCGCCCCGTTATTGACGTTCAACTTTAGCCCAACCAACCGTGACTCGAATATTTTTGATCCTCGCTCACACACTCACCCGAGCGGGGTTGCGCAATTGTCTCGCGGGGAACACCGACCTCCAAGTGGTCGGTGACGCGCCCGATGCGTCCAGCGGATGGCCGCAGGTGACTCAATTGCGCCCCGATCTCATCGTGCTGGACGGCGCCGCGTTGAACGCCCTGCACGCCAGCGGACGTTTTCCGTCCGACTCCGACAAGTCTCCTGCCCCAACGCTCGTCCTTTTCACGGACAACGAAGCGATGGAACAGACCGACAGCGCGCTCCAGGCCGGTGTCCGGGGTTTCCTCGACACCGCCACGACCCCCGAGGCGCTCACCGCCGCCCTCCGCCGCGTGGCGGCCGGCGAACGGTACGTTTCCCCGGCGCTCCTCCCCAGGCTGACCCCCGAGGCCGGCGTCCCGGAAATGCCCGAAACCAACCCCGAAAGCCTCCTGTCCGCGCGGGAACTCGAGGTGTTCATCCTCACCGCCGGCGGGCTCGAATCGAAGGAGATCGGCGATCGCCTCGGCATCAGCCCCCGAACCGTCGACGTCCACCGCGCCAATATCCGCCAGAAGCTCGGCCTCAGCGGCGTCCATGAACTCATGCGCTACGCGCTGACCTGGAAGCAGAATCGCGAACGGACCAACCGGGCGGGCCGCTTCTGCAACGAACGCCGTCCCATGCTCCTCGTCGAGGATGACGAAGTCGACGTCCTCAGCGTCCAGCGCGCCCTCGCCCGGCTCCCAGCCCGGTTCCAGGTCGAATCCACCCGCAATGGCGAGGAAGCGCTTGCATGGCTCCGGAACGAGGGGAATGTGCCCCCGTTCATGATCCTTCTGGACATCAACATGCCCCGGATGAACGGGCACGAGTTCCTCGCCGAACTCCGCAAGGATCCCGCCCTGAAAACCCTTCCGGTCGTCGTCCTCACCACGTCACCCCACGAAGCGGACCGCGACCGCCTCTACGCCGCGGGAATCACGGCCTACTTCGTGAAACCAACCACCACGGAGGATTTCTCCGAACTCTTCCGCACTCTCGCTGAATTCTGGGGATTCAACTCGCCACCACCGTACCCGGCCGGCGCCTCGGCTCTCCCAACCGAACGGGAGCGCGTTCAGGCCGCCTGATCACGGCGCCGCTCCGAGCTGATTGTCGCCAACAACCCGGACAGAACCTGTCCGGGTTGTTGTCTCGCGGGGTCGTCCTTTCGCCCCGCCATCCGCGCCGCCCAACCCCACGCGACAGCGACATCGCGAACCGCATCGCCCTCTTCGCCTCCTTTTTCTTCGCCTTCCTGGCCGTTGCCCCGGACGCCCTCCCCCAAGCCCAAAACCCGCCCGCATCCCCTCCCGTCCGGTCCGCCAGCGATGCCCGCGCCATCCCCCGGGAATCCGACTGGAGTCTCCCGCGCCCCGCCGAAATCGAGGGACTCGTCACGTTCTCCAAGTCGGAGTGGGGTACCCACACCCTCCAGGATGATTCCGCTGGAATCGCTTTCTGGGCTGAGAACCTCCCCGCGGACCTGACCCCGGGAGAACGCATCCGGCTCCACGGCACCGTCGCCCCAGGCCGGTTCGCTCCGATCATCGAAACCACCAACGTCACCCGCCTCGGCCGCGGCAACCTCCCCCCAGGCCGACCCGCCCGAATCCTTGACCTCCTCGCCGGCGCCGAGGACAGCCAGCGCATCGCCATCGAGGGCATCATCTGCCACTCCGAAACCTCCGACGACACCACCCACTGGGAACTCCGCGGTCAATACGCCGGAATCGAAGTCGTCGTCTCGGTAGCCCCTACCGGCAACACCTGGACGGATCCCAAATGGATCGGCGCCCAGGTCCGCGTTCATGGCGTCTGCGTCACCAAATTCAATCAGCTCGCCCAATTCACTGCGTCCCGGCTCGTCGTTCAGCGCATCGAGGACATCGAGGTCCTGACCCCACCACCCGAGGACCCTTTCGCCCTCCCCAGAACCCCGCTCGACCGAGTCCTCGGCTTCACACCCAACGGCGATCCCCGGGCCCAATTGTGCGTCACAGGCATCGTCACCGCCCCCCGATCCACCCGCTCGTTCTTCATCCAGGCCGGCGACCACGCGCTTCGCATCCACCTCGCATCGCCCAGCACACCCCCCCCCGCCCCCGGTTCCCTCGTCGAGGTCCTCGGATTTCCCAAGGCCGGCGCCCACTCCCCGATCCTTGAGTTCAGCCGCCTCCGGGTCCTCGGCACCGGCCGGCTTCCCGATCCCAGGCAGCTTCAATGGACCCAACAGGAGCCGCCCATCGATGGGCTCCTCGTTTCCCTGGAATGCGCCCTCATTGATCAAGTCCCCGAAGGCCGCACCCGCCAGTTCGTCGTTTCGGTTCCGAACGGCCGGAATCTCCTCGTCCGCCTTCCCCAACTCCAGCCCCAGCCCGCTCCCAAACCCTCCAACCTCACCCTCGCCCGCGGCAGCCGACTCCGCCTCACCGGCGTCTACGAACATTCAACCGAAGTCCTCGCGCCCGACGTCGACCACGGCCTCGTTCTCCGCGACTGGAACGATGTCGTGGTCCTGCACCCGGGTCCCTGGTGGACCATGGAACGGGCGACGATCACAGCCACCCTCCTCGGACTCGTCGTCACCCTCGGCCTCACCTGGTCCGCCACCCTCCGACGCCGCCTGGACGCCCAACGACGCCAACTCGAGGACCAACTCGCCCATCGTCTGTCCCTCGAACGGCGCCACCGGGAACTCACGGAAGGCGCCCCCGACGCCATCTACACCCTCGATTCCCGCGGCCGAATCCTCTCCGCCAACCCCGCCGCCGTCACCCTCACCGGCCGCACCGAGGCCGAACTGCGCACCCTGTCGATCTTCGAACTCGTTGCCCCCGAGGAAATCGAGCGGATCCGTTCCCGCGTCCAAAACCGGTTCGGCGTGGGAGGAATCGCCGAACCAATCGAAGTCGACATTGTCACGGCCGGCGGACAACGACGCACGGTCGAAGTCGCGTCCCGCGTCCTCCGCCCGCCCCACGCCCCCCCCGTGCTCGAAGGCGTCGCGCGGGACATCACCGAACGCCGACGCGCCCAGGAAGCCCTCAAAGCCCTTCTCGCGACCACCGCCCTCGCCGGCGGCGACGAGTTGTTCCAGATCATCGTCGGCCGCCTCGCCGAGGTCCTTCGCGTCAACGTCGCCTTCATCGGCGTGCTCGAGGCCGACTCCACCTCGTCCGTTCGAACCCTCGCCTTCTGGCACGACGGCCACCTTGTCCCCAATCGAACCTATCCCCTCGAAGGAAGCCCCTGCGCCGATGTCCTCGGGAAGACGATGTGCGTCCATCCCCGCGGCGTCGGCGCGCTGTTCCCAAAGGACCATGGCCTCCAGAAACTCCGCGCCGAAGCCTACGTCGGCCTTCCGCTCTGGGACGCCGAAGGCCACCCACTCGGCCTTCTGGCCATCATCAGCACCGAGCCGTTCGAGCCCGACCCCGCCCAGATCGACATGCTCCGAATCCTCGCGGCCCGCGCCGGCGCCGAGATCGATCGACTCCGAGCCACCCGCGCACTCCAGGAAAGCGAGGAACGTTTCCGCGAACTCGCGGAGCAAACCCGCGACGTGCTCTGGGTCGCCGACCTCACCGCGCCCAGGCTCGCCTACCTGAGCCCGTCCTTCTCGCGCCTCTGCGATCGCCCGATCGAACTCGTCTGCCGCAATCCACGCCACATCCTCCGCCTTATCCCGCGCGACGATCGTTCCCGCGTCGTCGCCGCGCTCCGAAAGGCCCTCGTCGAACCCAGCGGCCGCTACGCCAGCGAATACCGCATCCGCCGCACCGACGGAACCCTCGGATGGATCCTCGACGAAGGCGTCGTCATCCGGAACAGCGAGGGCCGTCCCTACCGCCTCAGCGGCGTCGCCCGCGATATCACCACCCGCAAGGAAGCCGAACTCGCCCTCGCCGCCGAACGCGCCCGATTCCGCGAGCTCTTCGAAAACTCCCCCGACGCCATCTTCGTCGAAACCCTCGACGGCGTCGTCCTCGACGTGAACGCCGCCGCCTGCCGGCTGCACGCCCTCGCGCGGGACCAGATCATCGGTCGGCACATCGGGGATCTCGTCCCCATCGAACACCGGGAACAGGTGCTCGCCGATTTCGCGCGGCTCATCGCCGGCGACGTCACCCGCGTCGAAGGTTGGAGCCTCCGCAGCGACGGAACCGAGATCCCCGTTGAACTCCACGTCAGCCGGCTCCGCCACGAAGGCCAGGACGCCCTGCTCGTCCACGCCCGCGACATCGCGTTCCGACGCGAAGCCCAGGAGCTTCTCGACGGACAGATCCGCATCCTGGAGTGGATCGCCACCGGCCGCCCCGTCGACTCCATCCTCGAGGAACTCCTCCGCGTCACCCAGGCCCGATGGCGCTCCGCCCGGTGCGGCATCCACTGGCTTCCGTCACCGACGGAACAACGCCTCCGCTTCGTCTCCCCGTCCTCGGGCCCCGGAACCACCGTTCTGCTGGATGACCTTGCCCGGTACGACGGTCCCATCCTGAAAGCCTTGGCGGAAGCCGGCGCATCGTCCGCGTCCCCGGCTCCCGATGCCGCCGTCGGGACCGACTCCGGCACGCCACCCGGCCGAAGTGTCCTCCGGCTGGTGCTCCCCGGCGCTTCCGGCAACCGGATCGCCCTCATCGAACCCATGCAGCAGTCCGATGGACGCCCTCTCGGCGCCATCACCGCCATCCTCCCCGAAGGCGTCGAACCCACCGCCAAAAACCTCGACATCCTACGCCTCGCCGGATCCCTCGGCGGCGTCGCCCTCCAGCGACATCGCTCCGACACCACGCTCCGCGAAGGCTCCGACCGGCTTCGGGTCGCCAACACCGCGCTCCTCTCCCTCGCCAGCAGCGATTCGGTCGCCAAGGGCGACCTCGGCCGCGCCCTTCCCGAAATCACCGAGGCCGCCGCCCGCGGACTCGGCGTCCTGCGGACCAACGTCTGGCTGCTCGACGAGGATGGCTCCGCCCTCCGCTGCATGTACGCGTTCGGTGAAAAACAGGAAGCCGGCTCCACCCCCGCGTCCATCCCCACCTCCCGGTTCCCAGCCTACTTCGACGCCCTCAACCGCGAACGCTTCATCTCCGCCTCCCAAGTCGAAACCGACCCGCGCACCCGCGAACTCCACGCCTCCTACCTGGGCCCACGCGGGATCACTTCCACCCTCGACGCCGGTATCCGCCTCGGCGGTCAACTCGTCGGGGTCCTCTGCCACGAACACCAGGGCGCCCCGCGCGTCTGGAGCACCGAGGAGGAACTCTTCGCGGGCTCCCTCGCCGATCTCGTCGCCCAAACCCTCCAGGCGAGCCAAAGGCGCCTCGTCGAGGAGGCCCTCCGCCAAAGCGAGGAAGCCTACCGCTCCGTCGTCAGCGTCCTCGCCGAAGGCGTCATGCTCGTCGACCGCGAAGGCACTTTCGTCACGTTCAACGAAAGCGCCGCCTCCATCCTCGGTTGCAGCAACGAGTTCCTGAAATCCCACCGCCTCAACGAAGTCCCCTGGGAAACCATCCGCGCCGACGGCTCCCGCCTGCCCGCCGAGGATTATCCCCTCAACATCACCTTCCGCACCGGCCAGCCCGTCACCGACTCCGTCATGGGCCTCCATCGGGCCGACGGCCATTGGGTCTGGCTTTCGATCAACACCCGCCCCTTCGATCACGACCCCGACGGCGCCATCCTCAGCGTCCTCGTCTCGTTCGCCGACATCACCTCCCGCTACGCCGCCGAACGCGAGCTCCGCGCCAATCACGATCTGCTCAGTGCCATCACCCAGGTCCAGGCCCGCTTCATCGCCGATGCCGACCCGTCCCGCAACCTGGGCCATATGCTCACGGAACTCGCCAAGATGACCCGCAGCGATTCCGGCATCATCGGCGAGGTCAACCCCACCCCGGACGGCCGCGGCCGCTTCCTCCTCTGCGCCGCCCTCGATGTCCCGCGCTCCGATCCACCCGACCCCACGGATCCCAAAGTCCTCGAAGTCGTCGCCCCGAAGTCCGCCGGCCTGACCGACCTCATGGAGGAGGTCCTGCAAACCCAGGCCCCCGTCACCCGCACGGTCGCCGCCAACCTCCCCGAAATCGCGACTCCCACCGAATCCCCCCAGGCCCCCCACGACCATCCCAGGACCCTCCATATGCTCGCCCTCCCACTTCGCATGGACGATCGCGTCCTCGGAGTGGCCGGACTCGCCCGCCGATCCAAACCCTACGACCCCAACGCCACCCGCAAACTCGATCCCCTCGTCCTCACCTGCGCCAGCCTCTTCGGCGCCATCGGCGCCGCCCGACGCCGCCAGGAAGCCGAAGCCCAGATCCGTGAACTCAATGCCCAACTCGAAAAACGCGTCGAGGAACGGACCGCCGACCTTCGGGCCATGAACGAGGAACTCGCGGAATTCGCGTACGTCGTCACCCACGACCTCAAGGCTCCCCTCCGCGGAATCCATCAGCTCGCCGAATGGCTCACCCAGGACCATGCCTTCGGCCTCGACGAAAAAGGCCTCAAACTCCTCGCCCTCCTCCGCCGCCGCGTCCTGCATCTCCAACGCCTCGTCGACGGCCTCCTCGCCTGCGCCCGCGTCGGTCGATCGCCCGAACCCGAAACGGCCGTCCCCCTCACCCAATTGCTCCACGAGGTCATCGGCGTCCTCGCCCCGCCACCCCAGGTCGTCATCGATGTCCCGGAGGACCTCCCCACGCTCCAGGGCAACGCCGAAAGGCTCCACCAGATCTTCCAGAACCTCATCGACAACGCGATCAAGTACCTCGACAAACCCGAGGGCCTCATCCGCGTCGAGGCCACCCGCATCGCCAATGCCTGGGAGTTCCGCGTCATCGACAACGGCCCGGGCATCCCCGCCCGCTACCACGAAAAGGTCTTCCAAATCTTCCAACGCCTCGACATGCGGGGCGATATCCCCGGCACCGGCCTCGGCCTGACCCTCGTCCGAAGAATCATCGAAGCCCGAGGCGGTCGCGCGTGGATCGAAACCACCCAGGGCACCGGCACTTCCATCTGCTTCACCTGGCCCGACCACGCCCGAAGGCGCTCCGAGTAGGAGGGAACGCCTCCCCTTCCCACCTCCACTCCACTCCACTCCACTCCAATCCGATCCAACCCACAACCCAACCCGCCCTCCCTCGCGCGATTCACGGCGATCACGGAGGAGAACCTCTCCCGACTAGAATTCGCCCAACCGCCGCTTGAAGGTGAACTTCGCGGGAGCGCCGACCAGCGACCGCGCCGGACCGCGCACATCCCCGGCAATCGCAGCGAACGGAAGCGCCACCACGTAGATCGCGGCCCCCACCACCGTCGACGCCAGGCCCAGCGGCCGCACCACCAGCGCGTCCGCCGCCACTTCCGCCGGATCCGCCACCCGCTCGGGTGACTCCGTCGCCGCCACCGGCAACACCGGTGACTCCGCGGAAGCTTGCGCCGGAGCCGGAGCCGGAGTCTGAGCCTGCGCCTGCGCGGGCTCCGCCGCACCCGCCCCCGGGGACGCCACAACACCCGCACCCGCCACGACCAATGCCAGGAAGTAGGACATGCCTTGGATTCGCATGCGCCATCGTCTAGGGCCCCTTTCAACCCATGTCCAAGGAATTCCGAGGGCCCTCCCCGCGCACTTCGAACGCGACTCGTCCGGAGGCCCCCGCTAGCCTCCCGCCCCGATGGACGTCTCCATTTTCGGCCTCGGTTATGTCGGCGCCGTGACCGCCGCCTGCCTCGCCTCGCGAGGCCACCGCGTCGTCGGCGTCGACGTCGCGGCTTCCAAAGTCGCCGAGTTCAACCAGGGCCGCCCCCCCATCATCGAACCCAACCTCGAAAGGCTTCTCAGGGACGGACTCTCCCAGGGCCGACTCAACGCCACCACCGACGCCACCGAAGCCGTGCGCTCGACCCGCGTTTCCCTCGTCTGCGTCGGCACACCGTCCGGGTCCCGCGGCACCCTCGACCTCGGCTTCGTCCGGCAGGTCACCCAAGAGATCGTGACCGCCGCCGCCGGCAAATCCGGCCCCCACGCGATCGTCTTCCGAAGCACCATGCTCCCCGGCAGCACCCGCGCCCTGGTGGGCGAGTTTGCCGCCGAAGCCTTCGCCACAGGCCGAATCGAGACCTTCTACTATCCCGAGTTCCTCAGGGAGGGTACCGCCGTCGCGGACTTCGACGATCCCTCGCTGGCTGCCGTCGGCACTTCCGACGGGAGCCCGCCCGCGGCGGAATTCGCGGACCTCTTCGGCCCGAGGGCGACCGTGGTCTCCTGGGAATCGGCCGAATTGCTGAAGTACGCCTGCAACGCTTTCCACGCCACCAAGGTCGCGTTCGCCAACGAAATCGGGCGCCTCGGAAAGACCCTGGGACTCGACGCCCGCGTGGTGATGGAACTCCTTTGCCAGGACACCCGGCTGAATATTTCCCGGTATTACCTCAGCCCCGGAAATCCGTTCGGAGGCTCGTGCCTCCCCAAGGACGTCCGCGCCCTCGTCCATCACGCCCGCCAGGCCGGCGCGAGCCTTCCCCTGGTCGAAGGCCTCCTCCCGAGCAACGAACGCCATCTCCAGGGCCTTCTCGAACTCATCGCCGCATCCGGCGAAAACGAGATCGTCATCCTCGGCCTGTCCTTCAAGCACCACACCGACGACCTCCGCGAAAGCGCCATGGTCGAGGTCGCCCAACACTGCCTCGGACGTGGCCTCACGGTTCGGATCTACGATCCGCAACTCAATATCGCCGCCCTCGTCGGCGCCAACAAACGCGTCATCGACTTCCGAATGCCTCACCTCGCCAGCCTCCTCCACGGCGATCTCCCCTCCGCCGTCGGTCCCAAGGGACTCATCATCGTCGCGCAGGAATGCGCTTCGATCGACGATCTCGCCCGCGTGGTCACCCCGCGGCACCAGGTCCTCGACATCAACGGCTGGTCCGAGCTCCGCCAACTTCCGGCCCGCTACCAGGGCCTCTGCTGGTAAGGGCCGCCTCCGATGCCGTCCTCGATCATGCCCAAGCCCAAGCCCGCCGTCCTGATCCTCGTCGAGAATCTCCCGGTCCCCCTCGACCGGCGCGTCTGGCAGGAGTCCTGCGCCCTCCGCGACGCGGGCTACGAAGTCGTCGTCATCTGCCCCCGCATGCGCGGACACACCGCGCCCTACGAACACCTCGAAGGAATCCACATCTACCGGCACTGGATCAGCGAGGAAGCCGGAGGGTTCCTCGGGTTCCTCGGGGAATACGCCTCCGCCCTCTGGGGCGAATGGTGGCTCGCCTGGAAAGCCTGGCGCCGTCACCGCTTCCGCATCATCCACCTCTGCAATCCCCCCGACCTCCTCTTCCTCGTCGCCTGGCCGTTCAAACTGCTGTTCGGAGTCCGCGTGGTCTACGACGTCCATGACGTCTGGCCCGAATTCTTCGAAGCCAAGTTCCTTCGCCGCGGCCCCTTCTACTGGGGCGTGCGCGCCGCCGAACGCCTCACCTACGCCCTCGCCGACGTCACGCTCGCCACCAACCAGTCCGTCCGCGACGTCGCCCTCGAACGCGGCCGCAAACTTCCCTGGGAGGTTTTCATCGTCCGGACCGCGCCCAAAATCGCCAGCGGCCAGTTCAACCCCGACCCGACCCTCAAGAAGGGACGCCCCTTCCTCGTCGGTTATGTCGGCGTCATGGGCAACGCCGACGGCGTCGTCCATCTCATCGAAGCCGCCCGCCATATCGTCCAAACCCGATCCCGATCCGACGTTCAGTTCCTCCTCATGGGCACCGGCCCCGAACACACCCACCTCGTCCGCCTTCGCGACGAACTCGGCCTCGCCCACTGCGTCGATCTCCCGGGACGGGTCACCAACGAGTTCCTGTTCACCGCCCTTCAGACGATCGATGTCGGCGTCGCCTGCGACCCGATCAACGCGTACAACGACCATTGCACGATGAACAAGACGCTCGAGTACATGGCCTTCGCGAAACCCCAGGTCCTGTTTGACGTCCGGGAAGGCCGGTTCTCCGCCGGCGAAGCGGCCCGCTACGTTCCCGAAACCTCCGCCGTCCGCCTCGGCGATGCGATCCTCGAACTCCTTGACGATCCCGCCTCCCGCGAACGCATGGGCCGCCTCGGCCTCGAACGCATCCAAACCGAATTGGCCTGGGACCGATCCGTCGCCCAACTGCTCCGCGCCTACGAGGTCGCCCTCGAGTCATGACCGCCCACCCCCCCGAGACCGACCCCGACGCCGACCCCGAATCCGACCCTGAACCCGTCCCGCCCCCGGGCGAACCGGATCCACCGCCGGAAACCCGCGAAACCGCGCCGGACCCCAAGGTCCGGGAGTTCCTCGAACATTTGTCAGCCGAACGGGCCGTCTCACCCTACACCCTCCGGAACTACTCCCAGGCCCTCGCCGAATTCGCCGCCTGGCACCAATCCCAGTCCCAACAACAACACCAACGCCCGCCGGACTGGCCGTCGCTCCAACGCGAGGAATTCCGGTTCTACCTCCGCCACCTCGGACGCCGGACGCTCAGCCCTTCGGCCGTCCGCCTCCGATTCTCCGCGCTCAGAACCTTCTACCGCTTCCTCCTCCGACGCGGTCACGTGGCGTCGACCCCGATCCGCGACCTCTCCCTCCCCAGGCTGCCCCGAAGGCTCGTCCGATTTCTCACCCTCGATCAGATGCGGGCCCTCCTCGCCGCCCCCACACGGGAATCCCAGCCCGCCGCCACGGCTTCCTCCCCCGCCCTCGCCTCCGGATCGCGCCCCGGTCGTCCCGTCGACCCCAGCGTTCCCGCCAGGGATGTCGCCATCCTCGAACTCCTCTACTCGTGCGGACTGCGCGTTGCCGAACTCTGCAACCTCCGGGTCGGTGACCTCGACGCCCACGAAGCCGTCGTCCGCGTCCTCGGCAAGGGCCGCAAGGAACGCCTGGTCCCCGTCGGTTCCCACGCCCTGCGCGCCATCGAGACCTACTGGTCCGTCCTCGGCCGCCGACCCGACCCCGACCAACCCGTCTTCTGGCGCGCCCGGGACAATCCCAGACCGCTTCCCCCCCGCACGTTCCAGCACCGCCTCAAAGGCCACCTCCTCGCGGCCGGGCTGGATCCCGGAATCACGCCGCACAAGCTCCGCCACAGCTTCGCCACGCACCTTCTCGACGCCGGAGCCGATCTCCGAAGCGTCCAGGAAATGTTGGGACACGCCCAACTCGCCACGACCCAGGTCTACACCCACGTCACCACCGACCGCCTCCGCCGCGCCTACGACTCGGCCCACCCCCGCGCCCGCGGAACACCACGACCCTGACCCTCGCCGGCCGGCTGCCGCCTTTTCAGAGCCGCAGGAAGATCTGTCGTCGATACAGGAACCGGCAGAAGAGAAAACAGAACGCCATACCCACCAGCGCCACGACCACCGCCGAAAAATGAGGCGTCACGGCGGCATCGAGCCACTCCCCAACCGGCCCGCCCACGAACCGCGCCGAAAGCGCGTCGAAGTCCACGAGTTTGCTCACGAGATAGATCGTGAGCGCATTCGTCCCCACCCACACGAACGGCATCGCCCAGGCCCGGATTTTTAGCACGTCGATCACGAAATAGAACAGCGCCAGCAGGATCGCGCTCCACCCCCCGGCAACAAGCACGAACGAGGAAGTCCAGAGTTTCTTCACGATCGGGAACTCCAGGCCCCACCCGTACCCGATCCCCAACCCGACCAACCCCGCCAATGTCAGATACAGGGTCTTCTCCCCGTTGCTCCGGTTGGGGTCCCCCAACAGCAGCCCAGCAAACACCCCCAGCAGGCAGGAGGCGAATGCCGGCAGCGTGCTCAGAATCCCCTCCGGATCGTGCGTCGTGTCCCATTTCCTCAACGGCAGGAATTCGCTGTCGATCCAGTTCGTCAGGTTCCTGCCCTCCGCAAAATCACCCGCCCCAATGCCAGGCACCGGAACGAACTTGAGGAGCGCCCAGTACCCGACCAGCAGGACAACGGCGACCCCCGCCATCTGTCGCGGCTTCAGATAGACGAAACACAACGCCGTGAACCCGTAACACAGCGCGAGCCGCTGAAGCACCCCCAGCAAACGGACCCTTTCAACCCCCTCCGAAATGCCGCCGTAATAGATGAGACCCAGGACATACAACAACGCCGTCCGCCTCACGATCCGCCCGACCGCGGCGCTTCGCCCATGCCGCTCCACCATCTTCCCGACCGAGAAGGTGATCGCCACCCCGATCATGAAGACGAACAGTGGGAAGATCAGGTCGTAGAATCGGAACCCCTCCCACGCCACATGGTCCAATTGCGTCGCGATCCCTTTCACGATCGGTCCCGCGTCGAGCTTGGCCATCGCGTGCCCCAGGGCGTCCGCACCCACGATCCAGGTCATGTCGAAACCCCGCAACGCGTCCAACGACATCAACCGCTCCGCCGGTGTCACCGCGTGCGACGGCGAGGACGAAGTCTGCTCGGAAGGTTCCACGGCGACGGAGGCTATCGGGGCGGAACTCCCAACTCCAGACAGACCATGCGCTTCGTGTCCCGCGCGACGAACCGCCCGCCCGCCAGCGCCGGATAGGCCCGAACCCCCGTCCCCAGGACCTGGGCGCGAGCCAACACCTGGAAGCCATCCGGCGACGCCGACGCCGCCACCAACTCCCCCCGCTCACTCATCACCAGCAGCACGTCGTCCGCCAGCAACACCGACCCCGATCCCATCGCCGGCGCCGTCCATCGCACCTTGCCCGTCCCGAGTTCGATGCAGCGCAACACCGCTCCCGACTCCTGCCGCCCGTGAAATCCATAAACGTGGCCGCCCCTCCCCACCACCGACGCATAGTGGCTCGAAAGACTGTCGTCCCCCGACCAGACCTTCGACAATCGCTTCCCGTCCCAGTCCAACAGCACCGCGCCCACGCCGTAGCTCGACGTCAGAAAAATCCGATTCCCCACCACCAGCGGTGTCGCCGCATTGACCGAAGCCCCCTGGCGCGACCTCCACGGATATTCCGCCAGGACATTTCCCGAATCCTGAGCCGCCATCACCAGCCCTTCCCTGGTGAAAAAGGCGATTCGAGCCCCGGCTCCCGTTCCCGCCACCACGACCGGCGACGCATACCCCGCCTCGTGCGAAGTCGCCTTCCAAACCGTCCGCCCCGTGTCCCCATCGATCGCCACCACCCCGGCTCCGTCCGCTCCCCCCGCATTCACCATCACCTTCCCGTCCGTCACCAAGGGTGAACAGGCGAACCCAAAGAAACCCTTGTCCGCCCCGAATTCCTTCGCCAGGGACACCTCCCAGATCACAGCGCCGGATCCCAAATCCAGGCACGCCAGGTTGCCCTCCGCTCCCAGGACATGGACCCGTCCCGCCGCGATCGCGGGCGTCGCCCGGGGGCCGTCGTCGAACCCGAAATCGTCGCGGTAGGTCGCCGGACGCGTCCGCCGCCACAACGAATCACCCCGCCCCTCCACGCTCCAACACTCCACGACATCCTGTTCTCCCATCCGATGGTGAAGGACCAACCGCCCCCCCGAAATGACGGGCCCCGAGAATCCACGCCCAACCGGGCGCGTCCACACAACCCTGGGCCCGTCCGCCGGCCATTCCCGCGAAACCTTCTCCCGGGAACTCCCATCACGCTCGGGTCCCAGCCACTGGGGCCATTCCCCACTCCACCCACGCGGGCCCACCAGGCTTCCCACCACAACCAGGAGCACGCCCATGACCGCGATTGCGGACCCAGCCCGGCTGATCCGAAGTTTCAGTTCCATGTCAGCACCCAATGTCCCGCGACGCCGAGTTACCGCGATCATGTGATCGTCGTGAATCGGTCGTCCAACTCCCGAAGCCGCTTCACCAGTTCCCGCGCCAGATTCTCGAGCAACCGCGCGTAGTCCAGAGGTTGATGGTCCGCCAGGATCTCGAACGCGACATACCCCATCACCAGAAGTTTTGTCTCCGCCATCGCCTGGACGCTCGCCGATCGGCCATCCCGAATCAGAATGCCCATCTCGCCGAAAAAGCCGCCCTCCCCCAATCGCGCCAATTCCCGCTCCTTTCCACGGCCTTCCTTGAAGATCCGCACCAAACCCCGATCGATGAAGAACAGGTGCCGGCCCGGATCCCCCTCCCGAACGACCATGTGGCCCGCGGGAATCACCGACTCCCGAACATGCTGGCCCAGCAGTTGGACTCCCGCCGTGCTGAGCCCCGCCACCAGGGGCAATCTGCGAATCGATTCCCACATGAACGGAGTCAACGCCCGTTGCCGGGCCATGACAACTCCCGCCTTTTTGCTGGGCTTGGTCCGGCCCCGGGAGTATCAGAGCTTCAAAGCCTTCCTCCAATCCGCTATGGACTTCACCTTCAACTGCCCCCACTGCAAACAGGAACTGGAAGTGGACATTTCGGCCTCCGGAACCGCGGTGGAATGTCCGGCGTGCAACCGGAGAATCACGGTGCCGGTTCCCGAGGTCGCCCAACTCCACGTCGCACCCCACGGCGCTCCCGCCGGCAACGATCCCAACCGCGAGGAAAAACACTTCACCGTCCCCATCCACGAGGGACCCACCGAAGCCCTCATCAAGAAGGCGGCCCCCTCCCTCGAACTCGCCGCCACCGAGCCCGACAAGAAGCTTCGCCTGAAAGTATTCCGCCGCGTCGACACCATGACCGTCGGCAAGGATCACTTCGACGAGGTCGTCTCGGAGTTCCTCCAGAAGGTCGGGCAGGAGTACATCATCAGCATCACTCCCATCAACTACACCTACAAAGACCTCGCGACCGAGCACTACGTCACCGACTACGGCGTCATGGTCGTCTTCCGCGGCTGAATCCCGCGGGCATCATCGCCATCCCCGGCGCCCCGCCTCCAACGCGGGACCTCCCGAGGGGTCCGTCCCAATCGCGGTCCAAGCCCCCGCGACGCCTTCCCTTCCTCAGACTTCCGTGTGTTCCGTGTTCTCCGTGGTTGTTCCCTCCGGCACCGCGGCCGGCGATCTGACATCAGACCTCGGACCGAAGAATCTCCAGCGGCGGATGCGTCGCCACCCCGCGGCTGGCCAATAACCCCGTCGCCACCGTCAATCCTGTCACCGTCGCGATCGCCCACGCCGCCGGCGCGACCGGTGGCGCGAACGCCGTCTGGAACAGGAACACGGCCAGTGCCGCCGACGCCGCCAGGGCCAGAATAACCCCCGTCGTCGCCGCCAGAAATCCAAGCACGGCGTATTCCACCATCAGAATCCAGAGCACCTGCCGACGGGACGCTCCCAGCACCCGCAGAAGGATGCTCTCCCGCACCCGCTGCCACCTCCCGCTCAACACCGCCGCCACCAGCACCAACAATCCCGTTCCCACCGTGAACATCGCCATGAAGCGGATCACGAACGAGATCTTCCCCAGGATCTGATCGAGCGTCCGCAGCACGAGCGTGATGTCGACCGCCGACACATTCGGATAACGCTCCACCACCGCGCGCTGCAGACGCGCCGATTCCTCCGCCGACTCCACCCGCGTCACCAGAACGTGCATCGCCGGCGCCTCCTCCAACGGTCCCGCCGGGAACACCACGAAAAAATTCGGCTGAACCCGGCGCCAGTCGACTTCCCGCAGACTCGCCACCGTGGTCACCAGGGGAACCCCTTGCACATCCCACCCACTCTCGTCCCCAAGACCCACCCCCATCTCCCGCGCGATCCCGTCCTCGACCGAAATAGGCACCGGCTCCGCACCGGGATCCGCCCGTGCCACCCAGGTCCCAGCCACCAGTTTCTCGCTGTCCCGAAGAGTTTCCGAAAACGTCGATCGGAACTCGCGCCGCAAAGCCCACCGCGGTGTCTTCGCCGATTTGTCGGCGAGAATCTCCTCCACAGGCCGCCCCTGGATCGACTTCAACCGCATCGTCACGATCGGCGCCTCATCCAGGACCCGCATTCCAAGGTCGCGCAGCAACGACCGAACCCCGTCCCGCTGATCCGGCTGAATATCGAACAGGATCGCATTCGCCCGATCCCCCTCCTTCCCGGAAATCATATCCCGCAACAGGGTCGACTGACTCCACTGGAGGGTCAGCAGAAGGAACGTCCCCAATCCCAGGGACAGCACCAGCAGCAGCGTCCGGTTGTTCGGCCGGTGCACGCTCGCCCACCCCTGCCGGATGACGAACGGCCAACCCGCCAACCGCACCCTTCGGGCCGCCGCGATCACTCCACGCGCCACCAGCGCCAAGGCTCCAAAGGCCGCCGCCAGACCCCCCGCGAACCCCAGGCCCTCCTGCCACCGGGCCGTGTGCCCCACCGCGAACGCCACAACCCCCAAACCCAGTCCCAAAACCAGCCCAACCTGGAGACGATCCAGCCGCCGCCGAGGCTCGAAAGCCACCCGAAGCACTTCGAGCGGCGACACCTGCCGAATCGCCAGTAAGGGGACGAGCGCAAACCCGACGCAGAGAGCAAACCCAACCGCACCCGCCTCCGCCACCGCACCCCACGAAATGCCCATCGTCACCTCGAACGGCACGAAATCGGCCACCACACGCGGAAGCGCGTATTGAATCCCGAGCCCCACCGCGCAGCCCCCCACGACTCCGACCACGCCCAGCGCGGCCGCCTGGATCAGATAGATCCCAAAGGCCTCCCACACCCCACACCCCAGGCATCGAAGGACCGCGATCGTCGGAATCTTCTGCCGCACGTGAACCTGGATCGCGCTCGCGATTCCCACCCCGCCCAGCAGCAAGGCCACGAACCCCACCAGGTTCAGGAACTGATACAGATTGCGCATCGCCCGTCCCAAATCCTCCTGTCGCCGCGCCACCGTCGACACGCTCAACCGCAATTCGTCGATTCGCGCCTGGTTCGCGTCCACCCACGCCGGGACGTCGACGTCCGACGGCATTTTGAACAACACCCGATACCGCGCCAGACTCCCTTCCCTCAAAAGCCCGGTCGCTTCGAGGTCCGACAACCGGAGGTACACCCGCGGGGCGATCGTCGCGAAAGCCATCGTCTCGCCCGGGACCTTGCGAAGCGCGCCGACGACCCGCGTCGTCAGCCGGCCTATCCGCACTTCGTCCCCGATGACGGCCCCGAACTGAAGCAGCAGCGATTCCTCCACCAGAACACCGCCCTCCGCCCGGAACCGTGCGTCCGAGTCCGGAGGTTCCGCCTCGATGCTGCCGTAGAACGGGAACCCCCCTTCCAGGGCGCGAAGCTGAATCAGCCGTGTCCCTCCGCCCCGGGGAAACACAATCATGGTCGAGAACGTGATCTCTCGCGCCATCTCGCCCCCCACCGACACCAGAAACCGCTCATGATCGTCCGTGAAACGGACCCGGGAACCGATCGCCAGATCCGCGCCCAGGAGCGCCTTCGCCTGCTGTTCGATGGCCCTCTCCAGCGCCCTTCCCAGCGACCCCACCGCCACCAACGCCGCCACACCCGCCACGATGCACGAGGTGAAGAGCAGCAGTCGCCTTCGGCTCGCCCGACTGTCGCGCCAGGCCATCCGTCCCAGGAAACCCCACGGGATTCCGCGGTCGCGCGCCGTCACGCCGCGCCTTCCTCCCTCGCGCGGTCCAAACCCGTATCCTCGACGACCAACCCGCCTCGCAGCCGGATCAGGCGCCGCGCCCGCCGCGCCAGTTCAAGATCGTGCGTCACCAGCACCAAAGCGGTCCCCATCGCCTCGTTCATCCGGAAGAGACTCTCCACCACCCGGGCCCCCGTCTCCGTGTCCAGGTTCCCCGTCGGCTCGTCCGCGAACAGCACCTTGGGCCGGTTGACGAACGCCCTCGCGATCGCCACCCGCTGCTGTTCGCCTCCCGACAATTGCGCCGGATAGTGCGTCAGCCTCTCCCCCAACCCCACTTCCACGAGCAGCCGCCTCGCCTCCGGTTCGATTCCGCGCTCGCCCCGCAGTTCGAGCGGAACCATCACGTTCTCCACCGCCGTCAGCGTCGGAATCAGTTGGAAACTCTGGAACACGAACCCCACATGCGCATTCCGCACCCGCGCCCGGCCGTCCTCGTCCAGCGACCCCAGATCCTCCCCGGCCAGCTTCACCGAACCCCGCGTCGGCGCGTCCAATCCCGCGCACAGCCCCAGAAGCGTCGTCTTCCCCGAACCGGATGGCCCCACAACCGCCAGCGTCTCCCCGGCACCCAGCCGGAAAGAAACGTCACGGAGCACATCCAGCGCACGCCCGGCGCCCGGATAGGACTTCGTCAGTTGGTCCGCTTCGAGAAGGGCTCGTCCCTCATTCACCCGCATGCGCCGCCAATCTGACCGCCAGTTATCGCAGGTCAAACCCAGGGATCATCCCATCGCGAAGTGATCCAACTAAGGGACAGGCTTTTAGGCCCTCATCGTTGTCGGTGGGTTTGGAGGTACGCGCCGGCGGCGCGGCGGCCAGGATGCGTCGTGATCCGCCCAAGACGATGGGTATCAGGACGACGGCCACCACCGCGGCGAGCACCCGATCACCGAAGGCGCGGGAGAAGGGGGACAGCATATCGCGAGGTTGAACGCGGGAATGAAAGCCGTCGAGTTGGGGACGAGGTCACCCCCAAAAGACCAATCGGTCCAGACGACGAACCACCAGAACCGCCGAGGAAGCGAAAGAACCCATTGTAACAATAAACATTTATTGACTCTCGATAAATCCCCGACTATTGAGGAACGGAAACGAGCCGTGCTCCATGAACCCTGCTTTCACTCTCACCACGATGCGTACGAAAGACTCGAAGCCCGAGCGAAGGGAAGGCATCCAATCCCGCCGTCTTCTTCGTGATCTTCGTGCCTTCGTGGTGGAATCCGCCGCGGTTTGTGGATCGAACGCGCGAGTCGCGACTCGTTGATAATTCCCATGAAACGAGGCTCAACGCTTTTCCTCCAGACGGTGGTCGTGCTCATCGGTGTCGGCGCGCTCGCCTTGATGCTCTGGTTCCCGCACATCGAAGGCAGAAACGCCAACGCCACGGCCTTCGAGGTCTACTTCAAGGATCCCTTCCTGGCGTATGCGTATGTCGCGTCCATCGCGTTTTTCACGTCGCTCTATCAGGCCTTCAAGGTGTTGGGGTACGCGGGCAGGAACAAGGTGTTCTCGCAGGAGGCGGTGAAGTCTTTGCGGACCATCAAATCCTGCGCGATTTCCATCATCGGTTTCGTCGCCGGCGCACTGATTTGGATCATGATGACCGAAAGCGACGACCGGGCGGGCGGGGTTGCGATGGGAATCTTCATCACTTTCGGGTCGGTCGTGATCGCCGCCGCGGCGGCGATGTTCGAACGGGTATTGCAGAAAGCCGTCGACCTGAAATCCGAGAGTGACCTCACGGTTTGAGGGGACCGGCATGGCAATCATCATCAACATCGACGTCATGCTGGCGAAGCGGAAGATGAGCGTGACCGAGCTTGCCGAGAAAGTGGGCATCACGATGGCCAACATTTCCATCCTGAAGAACGGCAAGGCGAAGGCGATCCGACTTTCGACGCTGGAAGCGATCTGCGCCGCGCTCCAATGCCAACCCGGAGATATCCTCGAGTATCAGGAGTAGGCGGCGGACGGGCATGTGGAAGGACCGAAAATAAGGAGGGTGTTTTTTGACCGGGACGACGCGTCCCTGCAACGCTGGAACAGGGACCACCAGCCGCACCGCGAGAATCGGCCCTGAGATGCCTGCCCGGTTGGTCGGACCGCCCCTATCACCTACCCGATTCGCAGCGTCCTCCGCCAATGGTTCGCGAGGTTCGAACGTTGAGCCTTGGATTTCTCATCGAACTTCGCGACTTTCGCCTCAGCCCCCTTCCACCCCCTCGTCCTTCGGACACGCGCATCGAACCGAACCGACCTTTCCCATGAAAACCTCCCAACCGTTCCGTCGACGGCCAACGCCCTGGACCCTTGCCACGGCAATCCTCGCGTCGTGGATCGTCGTCCACACCGCCCTCACCTGCCCAGGCGCGGAACCGGCGGCCCCGTTGCGGATCATCTGCTTCGGCGCCCACCCGGACGACTGCGAAATCCAGGCCGCCGGCACCGCCACGCTTTGGGCAAGCCAGGGGCACAAGGTCAAACTCGTCTCCGTCACGAACGGGGACATCGGACATTGGCGTGAGGCTGGCGGACCTCTCGCGAAGCGGCGATTGGCGGAGGTCCGAGCCGCCGCCGCCGTCCTTGGCGTTGAATGCGAAGTCCTCGACATCCACGACGGCGAGCTGCTTCCCACCCTCGAGAACCGTCGCCTGCTGGTCCGACTCATCCGCGAGTGGAACGCCGATGTCGTTCTCGGCCCCCGTCCCAACGACTACCATCCGGACCACCGTTACACCGGGGTCCTGGTCCAGGACGCGGCGTATATGGTCACCGTGCCTTTCTTCTGTCCCGACATCCCCCATCTCAAGAAGAACCCCGTCTTCATGTATTTTCCGGATTCGTTCCGGAAGCCGAACCCCTTCGTCCCGGATGTTGTCGTCGACATTGGCGGCGTGATCGAACGGAAGCTCGACGCGCTCGACAAACTCGTCTCGCAGTTCCATGAGGGCGGCGCCAACGGAGGACCGGACCTTATGCCTTCGGATCCCGAGGGCCAGAAGCGAAGGAGCCGGGAGGTCCGCGAGTACTTCCGCAATCGCCAGAAGGGGCTGCGCGCGCGATTCGACGATCAGGTGGTCGCCTGGCATGGAGCCGAGGCGGCGAAGAAGATCGAGTACATCGAAGCGTTCGAAATCTGCGAGTACGGCCGACGTCCGGACAAAGCCGAGCTCAAGAGACTTTTTCCTTTCTTCGGCGACTGATGAGCGGCGCCGAACCCGCGCCAACCTCCGAACGCGCACCCGCGCGGCTTCGGGAAAAGCACAAAACCAGGGACTGACCCCTCCGATGAGCAAACACGCCGCGCTCACCGTCGCCTGCCTGTCGGGCTTCGCCATCATGGTGTTGGAAATCGTGGGCATGCGCCTGCTCGCCCGCGACTTCGGGAGTTCGTTCTACGTCTGGACGAGTCAGATCGGCGTGGTCCTCGTCGCGCTCACGGCCGGCTACGTGGCGGGCGGTCACTGGGCCGACCGCTTCCCGGGTCCACGAGTTCCCGCCCTGTTCCTGGCACCGGCAGGGCTTTTCACGATGTTCATTCCCGATTTCGCCGGACCGGTCCTGCGCGCCCTCGTCGATCGGCATCCCGCCGACTACGAGATCCCGCTCCTTTGGCAGAAGTTGGATCCCGCGCTGGGTGCGGCGTTGATCTTCCTGCCACCCTGTTTCGTCCTCGCGATCCTGCCCCCATTCCTCATCCGGCTCAGCGCCCGCGACGTCGGACAGGTGGGCCGCACCAGCGGCGCCGTGGTGGGCGCCGGTTCGGGCGGGAGCATCGCCGGGGTCTTTCTTTCCGGGTACCTGCTCATGGACCTGCTCACACTGCCCCAGATCCTCCGCGGCACGGGAATCCTGATTCTCGGACTCTCGGCGTTCTGTGCCTGGTCGTCCTCCCGTTTCGGGCGATCGTCCATCCCGTCATGAAACCGAACGAACCGACAGTGCCGGGTCGCGACGGCGCCCGATCTCCACGGACGGAAACGTCTTACCCGGAGACCTTTTGCGTCCGTTGGAATCGATCCGCAATGCTCCGGGTCCTCGCGGCGGCGATCGGGCTCTTTGGCGGGCCGCCATGGTTGGTGTCGAAGGCCGGCGTCATCCACGAGGCCTACTCGCCTTATCACCACATACTCGTGGTCGACGACAACGGAACCCGGACGCTGAGTTTTGACGGAACGAGCGAGACTCGGATGTCCCTGAACGATCCGCTCGAGGGCCACTTCGGGTACACCGAACTGTTCCACTTCGCCTGGTTGTGGAACACGAACATGGCCCGTGTGGCCATGCTCGGACTCGGGGGTGGCAGCACGCAGCGCTCTTTTCTTCACCGATATCCGGACGTCCGGATCCATTCGGTCGAGATCGATCCCGCCGTCGTCGGGATTGCCACCAACTTTTTCCATGTCCGATTCAACAGCCGGCATCGGGTGTTCGTGGAGGATGGGCGCAACTACCTCAGGCGCTCCCGCGAGAACTACGATCTCATCGTCCTCGATGCCTATGTGAAGCACAGGTACGGATCCCACATGCCTCCGCACCTCGCGACGAAGGAGTTCTTCGAAATCGCGCGCGACCGCCTCACCCCGGACGGCGTGCTCGCCTACAATGTGATCACCGTGATCCGGTTGGGAAATTCGGATGCGCTGCGAACCCTGGCTCGCACAATGCTCCAGGTCTTTTCCCAGGTGTACGTGTTCCCGGCCTCCGACTCCCGCAACGCGGTCCTGATCGCCACCCGCGAACCCCGTCGGCTCACGCCTCCCGAGATCCGGCAGCGCGGGGCGGCCCTCGCCAACCGGCACGCGCCGTTGCCGCCGGGCCTCCTCCAAAAGCTTCCCTCCCTACGGACCGAACTGCCCATCGGCGTCAGTCGCGCCCGGATCCTCACCGACGACTACGCGCCCGTGGAAGCGCTGGATCGGCGGTGAAGCCCCGCCGCCATGGACTCGCGGACCCGTTCGAGGATCACATCGGCGACCAGGGGTTCGGTCCCGACGGCGCCCGCGAGCCAGAGTCGCTTTCCCTGGCGTTCGGTTGGGTTCCGCCAGGTGGGCCGACCGGCGGACAACCGCTCGCGCACGCGAATTTCAGGCTCACCGAGCATGACCGGGATATCCTCGGCCGTGTGCAGTCCGTTCGAGATGAAATAGGGAACGAGCACCAGGTTGTTCGTGGACGCCCGATTCCAGCAGTCGGCGACGAAAGGATCCTCTTCAAGAAACGCCGGAAGGACTTGCGCGTAGGCGCCCGTTTCGCGGATGAGCGCGACCTGGCGTTCGATGGAGTCCCGGGAACCCGGCGCATAGGAGGTACCGTGGCCCGCGATGATCAGGGTGGTTTCCGACGGCTTGGGTGTCCGGGGGAAGGGGTTCCGGTCGACGACTTCCCGGGCGCGGGCCAGAAGAACCCCGGTCATCGCCGGGTGGGAGCCGACGGCCGCGCAGTAGTGGAGGACCTGGTTCCCGTGCTCCCGGATTCGGGAGTACTCCGGCGCTCCGTCCCGCCTGAATCCGAGGGCCAGGGGGATGACCTGCTCGGTGAACCAGCCTTCGGCGATGAACAGCGGGACGATGAAGACCCTGGGGGCGAACACGCCTCGAAGGACGCTCCAGACGGGTGGTTCCTGCTTCCAGAACGCCTCGGTGACCTCGGCGAAAACGCCTCGGCGCCGCAACTCATCCGCGTGCAAGTAGGCGGGTCGGGCGGAATCCGGGTTGGCGGTGGAGCCGTGGGCGACCAGCACCAGGGCGGCGTCACGGAATTCGGTGGGGCCCATGCGGCGGAAGGTGGGTTCCGTTTCCGGCCGGTTCAAGAGGCGATTCGTGAGAACGGACCGGTGCGAGCGTAGGAATCGTTCAAGAATGCGACAAGGCAGCCCGGAGGCTGCCTTGTCGTCGTTTGTGCTTGGGCTACTCGAACCGCCCGAACTTGGGAGGCGATTCAAGTCCCGGCACTGTTCTCTACTTCCGGGCGGCGCCGTCGCCCTTATCGGCGGCGGCATCCTTCGCGGCGCCGAAAGTGCGGTCGCCCCGATGGGAGCGTCCCGGCCGTTCGCCACGTCCGGCGCCTTCCTTGGCGCCCTTCGCGGGTTCCTCGGTCTTGGGCGGCGGCGGATTGGAGCTCTCGATGTTGACCTTGAGCTTGACGTTGACGTCCGAGTGGAGCCGGAGCTCGACCTCGTGATCGCCCAGGGTGCGGATCGGGTGCTCGAGATGGATCTTCTTCTTGTCGACGACCGCCTCGAACTGGTTGCGGAGTTCGTCGGCGATGAGGCCGGCGGTGACGCTGCCGAACATCTTTCCGTCCTCGCCGGTCTTGACCTTGAGGTGGAGCGTCAGCTTCGCGAGGCTGCGGCCGATTTCGCTCATGGCGTTCAGTTCGTGGGCCTCGCGCTCGGCGCGCCGCTGCTTCAGAACCTCCAGACGCCGCTTGTTGGTGGCGGTGAGGGGAACCGCCAGACCTCGGGGAATCAGGTAGTTGCGCGCGAAACCGGGCGCCACTTTGACGTGGTCCGTCTCGGCGCCGAGGCCGACGACATTCTTGACGAGGATGATTTCAGTCTTGGACATGGTAACGAAGGGTTGAATCGGTGGGATTGCGCCGCGGGGCGCGAAGAAATGGGAGGGTCACCTCAGAACGGCACATCGTCGACTTCGCCGGCGGGCCCGTCGCCGGCATCGGATGCCGGGGCCGCGGGACGCGCCGGTCGGGATGGGGGCGGAACCGAGGGGCCACCCGTGCCGGATCCGTGACCGCCACCGCTTTCGCCGGATCGGTTTCCGCCGACGAACTGGAAGCCTTCCATGACGACCTTGAGTTTGGAAACCTTCTGACCGGTGGTTTTGTCGTCCCACTGGTCGAGCTTCAGGCGGCCTTCGACGAAGATGGGATTTCCCTTCTTGAGATACTGCCCGATCAATTCGGCCTGTTTGCCCCAGGCATCGATGTCGATGAACGTGACCTCCTCCTTGGTCTCTCCGGACTCGGTCTTGTACGAACGATTCACGGCGAGTCCAAGGCGGGCGACCGCCTGGCCCTTGGGCGTGTAGCGAAGCTCAGGATCCCGGGTGAGGTTTCCCAGGAGGATGACCTTGTTGAAGCTCGCCATGGACGTGAACCGCGCCGTCGCGGGGGGAGTGGAGAGTGGGTTGGGCGCGAGGGGGCTCGCGGGTTCAGGCCTCCTTGCCGGTGGCGGCGGAGGCGTTGGTGAACACCACTCGGAGAACGTCGTCGTTCAGACGGAACTTGCCTTGGAGCGCGGGGAGGGACGACGCGTCGCTCTCGAAAATGAAATTCACATAAAAACCCGACTGGTGCTTTTTGCTCGCGACCCGGGCGAACGGGCGCTTGTCCATCTTCTGAACGGTTTCCACCTTCCCACCGGCGGCGGTGATGTCGGCCGAGATGTGGTCGATGATGTCCTTCACCCCGTCTTCCTTGCCCGCTGTGTTCAAGATGAACAGTCCTTCGTAACGTTTCACGGCGATTCCTTTCGTGACTCTCGTCAATCTTCTCTCTCAACTCTGGCGGCCAGCCCGTTGTACCGGGCCATGGCCTTTCCAATTCCTTCGTCCAGCCAGCAGGTCACCTGAGACACCGAATGCCTCACGACCTGCTCAAAAATCGCGGTCTCGGCCGGCGTGAACCTTCCGAGCACATGCCCGGTGATCTCACGCGCCACCGATTCCTTCCGACCAATCCCAAGCCGCAGCCGCGCATACGCCCGCGACCCGAGATGGGTCTCGACGGACTCAAGTCCGTGATGCCCTCCGCTGCTCCCTTCCGGGCGAAGCCGGACGGTTCCCAGCGGCAAATCCGCGTCATCCACGACCACCAGCACCCGGGCCATTTCCACCCGATAATACCGGACCAGGGCGCCGACCGCCTCACCGCTCGCGTTCATGAACGTCTGCGGTCGGACCAGCCAGACCGTGCCCGCCGGCCGGGAACTCCGCGCCACGAGCGCCTCAAACCGGCGCTCCGACGTCCATTCCACCTTCCAGAGCCTCGCCAGTTCCTCCAGGAGGAGGAATCCCGCGTTGTGGCGGGTCCGGGAATACTCGGCTCCCGGATTTCCCAGCCCCGCGATCAGGAACGGCTCGGTCACGGGCGCGGGCGTTGGTTTTGGTTTTGGTGCTCGAATTTTTCGCGGGAGGCTTGCTTCCGTCGTCGGATGATCCGGCCCACGCGCGGTTCGCAGCGAGGCCTCCAGCACCCCGCGCGAATCAGCTCAGATATTCTACTTCTTGGCGGCCTTGTCCGCGCCCTTCTTGGCGTCCGCGGCGGCGCCCTTCTTGGCATCCGCGGCGCCCGCTTCGTCTCCCTTCTTCTCCTTGATCATCTCGACTTCGGCGGAGGCGGCGGGAGCGGCGGTGCCATCGGCGGCGGCGGTCTCCTCGACCTCGGTGCGCGGCGCTGCGATGCTCAGGACCGGGACATTCTTGTCGCCCAGAACCTCGACCCCGGGGGGAACCGGGATCTCACCCAGGTGAAGCACCTTGTTCATCGGCATCTCGGTGACGTCGACTTCCAGCACGACGGGAAGGTCGGCGGGCAGGGCGCGCACCTTGATCTTGTAAAGAACGTGTTCGAGAACGCCGCCGTCCTTCACGCCGGCCGCGATGCCAACGGTCTCCACGGGGACCATCAGCGTCACCTTCTCGGTGGGAGAGACCTCGTGAAAATCGATGTGGAGCACCCCGCGGGTGATCGGATCGTGCTGCACCTCCTGGACCAGGGCCAGTCGTGCGGGGCGCGCATCCCCTTCCACCGCAAGGTCCACCAGGATGTTTTCCGAAGCCGAATGCGCGATCAGTTTGTCGATCTCGCGCTGGTTCAACTCCAGCGTTTGGGACGGCGACTTCCCCCCGTAGATCACGGTGGGAATCCGGCCGGCGCCACGCAGCTTTTTCACCGCGTTGCGTCCCGCGACGCTTCGCGCATAGGCGGTTAATGGAACCGATTTCATCTCGTCAGCTACTTCCTCATCCGGCCGGCGTTCCAGCCCAATTAGCTGGTTCGCCCGCCCTTAAATTCAAACAGCGAAGTCACCGACGAATTACTGTGAATTCGTTTGATGGCCTCACCCAGCAAGCCCGCCACGGACAGGGTGGTGAGCTTGATGCCGCGATACGCGGGGCGGGGGACCGTATCAGTGGTGATGAGTTCGTCAATATTCGATTTCCGAAGGCGTTCGACCGCGAGATCGGTGAGCAGGGCGTGCGACACACACGCGAGGATCTGCTTCGCGCCCTTCTGCTCGAGCAATCGCGCCGCCGACGTGAGCGTTCCCGCGGTCTCGGTCAGGTCGTCCACCATCAGCACCGTCTTGCCGCGGATCTCGCCGATCACGGTCATGGATTCGATCTCGGAGGCGCTCTTTCGCCGCTTCGCCACGATCGCCAGGCCCGCGCCCAGGACCTGCGAATACGCGTGCGCCATCTTGATCCCGCCCACATCCGGGCTCACGACGACGAGATTCTTCAGGTTCTTCCGCCGGATATGGTCGTACATCACGGGGGCCGCGTAGAGGTGATCGACGGGGATGTCGAAGAATCCCTGAATCTGTTGGGCGTGCAGATCCATGGTCAGGACGCGGTGCGCGCCGGAGGCCACGATCAGATTCGCGACGAGCTTCGCCGTGATGGGAACCCGGGGTTGGTCCTTCCGGTCCTGACGGGCATACCCATAGAACGGGATCACCGCCGTGATCCGCGTCGCGCTCGCCCGCCGCAACGCGTCGATCATGATGAACATCTCCATCAGGCTGTGGTTCGTCGGCGGGCACGTGCTTTGAACCACGAAGACGTCCTGGCCCCGGACATTCTCCTCGATCTTGACGAAGGTTTCGCCGTCCGGGAAATGGGAGCACTGCACCCGACCGAGTTCGACGCCGATGCTGGCGCAGATCGCTTCGGCCAAGGGTCGGTTCGAATTGCCACTGAAGATCTTCACGAATGGTGCTGCGGATGGAGTTTTGGGCCGATGCCCCGCCCGGGCATTTCCCGGAACCGCGGAAGCCGGGGCACGCTAGGCACCGGGACCGGCACTGTCCACGCGCTTTGTGACCCTCCCGCCACATTTCGAACCCCGGGGAGGCCGTTGCGGGCGGACATCGCATCGCCGCGGAAGGGGCGCCCTTCGCGAACGGTTCGGCCCAGTCTCCGGAACCGGCTGGACGGGCGACGCCGCGAGCCCGCGTCCCAACCGATGTCCGGGAACCCGTCGTTCGGATCGTTCGGATCACGACCTGAGAACGGGGTTTCCCGGCCGAATCTTACAGAATCCGTGCTCGCTTTCAGCGCTCGGACGAGTGGAGCAGGTTGGGTTAAGGGGTCAGTTCTTGTTATTGTCGCCACATGGCTTGGCTTTGAGCGCGGGAGCTCGTGGGAGGGGGGCGCGTTGGCGAGCCGTGAGTGGGGACGAGCGGTTCTGGGATGCTCCGCTCGCGGGCAGGTTGACTCGTCGCTACAGCGCGATCGTCCTGTGGGTTGCCATCGAACCTGCGTTTGGAGCGGGTCGGTTGGGGGATCGGTTACCCACGAGTCCATGCTCCTTCATGTCGCCGCCGATCCCCACTTCCCAAGCGAAAGCCGTTCCCGCTAGAATTCGCGAACAAAGTACCCGTCCCTTTGTATTCGCGACGATTTTCCTGCTAGCGTCAGCGTAAGCTTCTCTCTGCTTGCTGGTTTCGCCGGCCGGCAGTCGGCATGAATGGCACTCCGAAGTGCTCAGCTTCGCGCCTTCGCGTAAGACATAGGACGGGAGTGCACGCGAAGCCGCCAAGCCGCAAAGGGAATCGATGACCCTTGTCACGCTGGATGGACTGCCCGTCATTGGGAACCATGGCCACGATAGGCATGGGTGGCCTCACGAAGGTTGGCATCGCGCAGAAACCGGCGGCGGTGCCGGGTGGAGAAGACCCGACGGATGTCCACGACCGACCCCGGATTGATGCATGCGACTTGATGGTCTGGACGACGCAAATCCGGTGGGGTTGACATCGACTCCGCAGGATGAATCCAGGGTCGCTCGTCCCTCGCAACTCTGGGCTTGGAGGCCGAACTCGCATTGGGCTTCCCAAGACAAACGGCCAGGGTAAAGCTGCCGATCGACGTTCCCAGCAGCACCCAGGAACGCGCATGCACCTCGCCCATCTGGTACACGCCGTGAATCAACTCCCCGCACAGCACAAGGAAACAAAGCTCATCACCACGACGCCCACTGGTGTGCTGACCAACAACAACAAGAAAGGCAACCGATTCATGAAGATCCAGACCATCGCCTGCATCGTCCTGGCGGGACTGAGCGCCAACTTCTCGCAAGGACAGACGAGCCTTCCTCGACCCGAACCCGTATTTAGCGGCGCGGTCGGCTCTACTTTCAAAGATTCGGAGCCTGCGGCCTTTCCACAGCCCATCAAAGCGCCCAAGGGTGCGCCCAATGTCCTGTTGGTGCTGCTGGATGACTCCGGCTTCGGGCAGTTCTCGGCCACCGGCGGCGGTGTGCCTTCGCCAGCCTTGGACAAGTTGTGGAGCCAGGGTGTCCTTTACAATCGCTTCCACACCACCGCGCTCTGCTCGCCGTCGCGCGCGGCGCTCATCACCGGGCGCAATCACCAGAATTCCGGCACGGGCATCATCACCGAACTCGCGACGGGCTACGACGGCTACACCGGCATCATTCCCAAGAGCACCGCGTCGGTCGGAGAAATCCTCCGCCAAAACGGCTA
Source organism: Limisphaerales bacterium (assembly GCA_050250555.1). Lineage (GTDB taxonomy): Bacteria > Verrucomicrobiota > Verrucomicrobiia > Limisphaerales > CAIMTB01 > CAIMTB01. The sequence continues at coordinate 28,914 of JBFWOK010000006.1, read as the reverse complement.
CATCACCTCCTGGTTCGGCAAGAACCACAACACGCCCGTGTATGAAACCAGCCCGATGGGACCGTTCGACCATTGGCCCAACGGCCTGGGCTTCGATCATTTCTACGGCTTCATGGCCGGCGACATCAACCAGTTCAAACCCGACCTGTTTGAGAACACCACACCCGTTGAACGAAACACCAGCGACCCCAACTACCACCTGAGCACCGATCTGGCCAATCGCACAATCAACTGGCTCAAGATGACCGAGGCTGTCCAACCGGAGAAGCCATGGTTCGCCTACCTCGCGACGGCGGCCACGCACAGCCCGCACCAAGCGCCGCCGGAATGGATCGCGAAGTTCAAGGGCAAGTTCGAAATGGGCTGGGATGAATATCGCAAACAAACCTTCGAGCGTCAGAAGGCGCTTGGCGTGATCCCCGCCGATACCAAGCTCACCCCGCGCCCCGCCAGCCTCCCCGCGTGGGACAGCCTGAATGCCGACCAGAAAAAACTCTATGCCCGCATGATGGAAGTGTTCGCCGCCTACGGTGCGCACGTCGATTACGAGGTCGGCCGGGTGCTCGATTACGTCGCCACCCTGCCTGACGCCGAAAACACGATGATCATCTACATCGTCGGTGACAACGGCGCGTCGGCGGAAGGTGGCTTCGACGGAACGCTCAACGAGATCGCGTTCTTCAACGCCTACCAATTCAAATATCAGGACATGCTGCCGCTCATCGACGAGATCGGCACCGAGAGGCATTTCAACCATTTCCCCGCGCCGTGGGCGTGGGCGATGAACACGCCGTTCCAGTGGACCAAGCAGGTCGCCAGCCATCTCGGCGGCGTGCGAAATCCGATGTTCATCAAGTGGCCCGCGAAGATCAAGGAGAGCAAGGGCGTCCATGCGCAGTTCACGCACATCATCGACATCGCACCGACAATCCTCGAAGCCGCCGGCATCGAGGCTCCCGCGAGCGTGAACGGCACCGCCCAAAAGCCGATGGACGGCAAGAGCTTCCTCGCAACCTTCTCGGAAAAGAACGCGCCGGAGTTCCGCACCAGCCAGTATTTTGAAATGTTCTGCAACCGCGGCATCTACAAAGACGGCTGGTGGCTCGCCTCCCAGTCGTTCGAGCCGTGGCAGGCGGTGCGCGACGGTTACGATCCTTTCAAGGCAAAGTGGGAACTTTACGACCTCAAAACCGACTTCAGCCAAGCGAATAACCTCGCCGAAAAGAACCCCGAAAAGGCAAAGGAACTGGAAGCCCTTTGGTGGGCGGAGGCGTCCCGCAACCATGCCCTCCCGCTGGATTGGCGCGGCGCCGAACGCTTCAGTGCTGAGCTGAGCGGCAAGCCCAACCTCGCTGGCAGCCGGAAGAAGTTCGATTACCCCGGCAATTTCAGCGGACTGCCCGAAGCGTCCGCGCCGGACCTGAAGAACAAATCATTCACTGTCACTGCCAATGTCGAGGTCAAGGACAGCAATAACGGAATGATCTTCACGCAGGGCGGCAACACCGCCGGCTGGGCCTTCTACATGCAGCAGGGCAAGCTGCTCGTCACCCACAACTTCATTGACGTCAAGCGCTACACCGTCACCAGCGACACCCCGGTGCCCGCCGGCAAGCATCAACTCAAGATGGAATTCGCCTATGAAGGCGGCAAGGAGATGGGCAAGGCCGGAACCGTCACGCTCACGATGGATGGCCGGAAGATCGGCTCCGGCAACATCGACCGAACCACGCCGTTCAAGTATTCGCTCGACGAAACGCAGGACCTCGGACGCGACAACGGCACGCCGGTCATCTACACCTACGAGCCACCCTTTGTTTTTCAAGGAATGATCGCCAACGTGGTCGTCGAATTGAAATAAGCCAGAGAATCGGAAACAATAGCGTGTAAACAAAATCCGCCGGAGCCGGACTTGGCACACGGGAGCGTGCCTTCACTTCACCTCCATGAAAAACTCATGTAAAGGGGTCAGTTCTTGTTATTGTCGCCACATGACTTTGGGCGTGGGAGGGGAGGCGCGTTGGCGGGCCGTGGGGACGACCGGTTCTGGGATGCTCCGGTCGCGGGCAGGTTGACTCGTCGTGACAGCGCGATCGTCCTGAGGGTTGCCATCGAACCTGCGTTTGGAGCGGGTCGGTTGGGGGGTCGGTTACCCACGCGTCCATGCGCCTTCATGTCGCCGCCGATCCCCACTTCCCAAGCGAAAGCCGTTCCCGCTAGGGTCGCCGTCCGCGCTCGTGGTTCCTCCCGGGTCGGATTCCCCGCGGGCCCCAACGCCCCCCGCGAAGGAATTCGCAACCCCTCGGAACGAACGCTCCGCGCGGCTTATGCCTGAGAAAATCGTCGTCATCGGGAGCAACTCGTTCTCTGGAGCGAGCTTCGTCACCCACGCCCTCGCCCAGGGCGCATCCATCCTCACCACCAGCCGATCCCCCGAACCCATCCCCGCCTTCCTGCCCTACCGGTGGCCCGATCATCCAGGCGACCTCCGGCCGGATCCCGCCCGGTTCCGGTTCGAGCAACTCGACCTCAATCACGACACCGACCGCATCGCCGGCGCCATCGAGGCGTTCCGCCCCGAATACGTGGTCAATTTCGCCGCCCAAAGCATGGTCGCCGAAAGCTGGCTCCACCCGGAGCACTGGTACCAGACCAACGTCGTCGCCAATGTCCGGCTCCACGAACGCCTCCGTCACTTCACCTTCCTCCGCCGCTACGTCCACGTCTCCACCCCCGAGGTCTACGGCAGCTGCGCCGGCAACGTCACCGAAGACGCCCCCTACAATCCCAGCACCCCCTACGCCGCCTCCCGCGCCGCCTGCGATCTCCACCTCGCCACCTACTTCAAGAATTACCGGTTCCCGGTCGTCTTCACCCGCGCCGCCAACGTTTTCGGTCCGGGTCAACAGCTCTACCGCATCATCCCCCGCACCGCCCTCTTCATCCTGACCGGCCGAAAACTCCAGCTCCACGGCGGTGGCCGCTCCGTCCGCTCGTTCATTCACATCCGCGACGTCTCCGAAGGCACGCTCCGCGTCGCCCGCGACGGAAACCCCGGCGAGGTCTACCACCTCTCCACCCGCGTCACCCACTCCATCCGCGAAGTCGTCGAACTCGTCTGCCGAAAACTCGGCGCCGACTTCAACCAGGTGGTCGAAGTCGTCGGAGATCGCCCCGGCAAGGACGCCGCCTACCTCCTCGACAGCACCAAGGCCCGCCAAACCCTCGGCTGGAACGATTCGATCCCCTTTGAACAGGGCGTCGACGAAACCGTCCACTGGGTCCGTCAACATCTCGAAACCCTCCGCACGCAGCCCTTCGACTACATCCACAAGCCATGACCATGAGCCATTCCCCACAGCTCGTCCTCGTCACCGGCGGGTTCGGCTACGTCGGAAGCCGCCTGATGCCCCACCTTCTCCAACTCGGACACCGGGTTCGCGTCCTCGACCTGATGCTCTACACCCGGGCCGGGCTCGAATCGCTCGAACGCGATCCGTCCTTTCCCGAATGGCGGTCCCGCTTCGAACTCGTCGAAGGCGACCTCCGCGACCCCGCCGCGGTCCGCCGCGCCGTGGACGGCGCCGACGCCATCATCCATCTCGCCGCCATCTCCAACGATCCCACCGGCGAGATCGACGAGGTGCTCACCCGGCAGATCAACTTCGACGCCGTCGGCATGCTCCTCGCCCTCGCCCGCTCCGCCGGTGTCCGACGCTTCATCAACGCCTCGTCGAGTTCCGTCTTCGGCATCAAGGACGTCCCGGACGTCACGGAAGAACTCGAACCCGAACCGCTGACCCACTATTCGCGGTACAAGATGCTCTCGGAATGGCTCGTCCGCGCCGCGGCGTCGCCGGACTTCTGCGCCGTCAACATCCGGCCCGCCACCATCTGCGGGTACTCGCCCCGCCAGCGGTTCGATCTCACGGTCAACAAGCTCACCGCCGACGCCCTTCGCAAACGCGTCATCACCGTCCACGGCGGAGAACAGCGGCGCCCCAACGTTGGCATGACCGACGTGATCCACCTCTACGCGCAGCTCCTCCAGACCCCCTCCCATCTCATCAACGGACAGGCGTTCAACTTCGGATTCGAAAACCTCAAGGTCATCGAGATCGCCCGTGTGATTCAGTCGGAACTCGCCGACCTCAACGTCGAGATCCGCGTCACCGACACGCTCGACAAGCGGGACTACCACATCTCGTCGAGGAAGATCCTCGAAGCCCTCGCCTACAAGCCGGTCAGCTCGATCCGTCAGGAGGTCGCCCACCTTCGAAGCGCCCTCGACGGCGGCCAGTTCCCGGATATCGACGCCGCCGAGCATTACAACATGAAGTTCATGGACGTGGCCCGGAACAACGCCGCGTACTCGTTCTTTTCCCGGCCATGACCGATCCCGCGCCCGTGTCCGACAAGATCATCCCCTTCGCCGACGCCCGGTCCCATTGCGACGCCCTCCGCGCCCAGGGCCGGCGCATCGTCCTTTCCCACGGCATCTTCGATCTCATCCACCCCGGTCACATCGCGCACCTCGAAGGAGCCCGCGCGCTCGGCGACTTGCTCATCGTTTCGGTTCCGGACGATCCCCATGTCCACAAGGGACCCGGCCGACCCTACTTCACCGAACAGCTCCGCCTCCGCAGTCTCGCCGCACTCGAATGCGTCGACTTCGTCATCCTCGTTCCCCACTCCGGGGCCCTCGAAACGATTGAAGCCGTCCGCCCCCACGTGTTTTGCCGGGGCAAGGAATACGAGGACCCCGAGTACGACGACTCCGGCAGCCTGCAGGAGGAGAAGCGCGCCGTCGAAAGCGTCGGCGGTGTCGTCCGATTCGCGGGCGCCATCAAATTCAGTTCCACCAAGCTACTCAACCTCTACTTCGAGCACCCCACAGGCCCCATCCGGGAGTTCTGCGCGAACCTCACCCAGACCCAGACCCGGAAGAGCTTCGCCGAAGCCGTCGAATCCTTCACCAGCCTCCGCGTCCTCGTCGTCGGCGAAACCATCTTCGACCGCTACGCCACCGTCCGCGTCCAGGGTCTCACCTCGAAGAACCGGATCCTATCCGGACGCTTCCTCTGCGACGAAACCCAGTGCGGCGGCGCCCTCGCCGCCTTCCGGCACGTCCGCCAGTTCACCCCGCATGCCCGCTTCCTGAGCGTCGTCGGCACTGAATCCTGGGTGGATCCCTTCCTTGCCAACCACCTCGAACCCGGCGAGGACCTCGTCATCCGCGACCCGCGCTCGACCACCATCGTCAAGGAACGGTTCGTCGAACCCCGCCGCGACGGCGCGGAACTCAACAAGCTTTTCTCCGTCAATTACATCGATCCCGAACCGCCTTCACCCGAGGTCCAGCGCGAGTTCGAATCCCGGTTCCGCGAAGCCGCGTCCCAATGCGACGCCGTCCTTCTTCTCGACTTCGGCCACGGCCTTCTCCCGTCCGGCCTTCGCGAGATGATCCAGGAAACCGCGCCGTTCCTCGTCCTGAACTGCCAGACCAACAGCAACAATCACGGCTTCAATATCCTCCCGCGCCAATACCACCGCGCCCACGCCTTCACCCTCGACGAACAGGAGATCCTCCTCGCCGCAGGCCACCGGCAACCCGATTTTCAAGCCGAACTCGCCCGCCTCAAGGCCAGCCTTGGCGCCCAGTACGCCTGGCTCACCCGCGGCCCCATCCAGACGCTCGGACTCTTCGGCCCCCACTCGGCCCCCAACCCCACTTCGACGTCCTGCCCCACTTTCGAACCGGAGGTCGTCGACACCGTCGGCGCCGGCGACGCCTTCTTCTCGGTCGCCGGCCTCGCGGCCGCCCGCCAACTGCCCCTCGACCTCGCCACCTTCATGGGCCAGCTTGCCGGCGCCCAGGCCGTCCGTATCGTGGGCAACGCCCGCCCCATCTCGAAACCGATCCTCGTGAAAAGCGGCATGTCCCTCCTCGAACGCTGACCCCCGCCCCGTGAAGTCCCCCGCCGCCATCCTCGTCGAACAACGCCAACCCCTCGTCGTCGACGAGGTCGAACTGCCGGCCCTCGGCTTCGGCCAGGTCCTCGTCGAGATCCACGTCACGCGCATCTGCGGTTCCCAGCTCGGCGAGATCGACGGCGTCAAGGGACCCGACCGCTGGCTCCCCCACCTCCTCGGCCACGAAGCCGGCGCCACCGTCCTCGAAACCGGCCCCGAAGTCCGCCACGTCCGACCCGGCGACCGCGTCGTCTGCCACTGGCGGCCGGGCCGCGGCATCGAAGCCCGTGGAGCCCTCTACCGCTGGAACGGCCGCACGGTGAATTCCGGCTGCATCACCACGTTCCAACAGTTCGCCGTCCTCTCCGAAAACCGCGTCACACCCGTTCCCGCCGACACCGACCTCGAAGTCTGCGCCCTCCTCGCCGACACGCTCACCACCGGCTTCGGCGCCATTCACAACAACGCCCAGGTCAAGATCGGCGAATCCGTCGTCATCGTCGGCTGCGGCGGAATCGGGCTCGGCGCCGTCCTCGGTGCCCACCTCGCGGGCGCCCACCCGGTCCTCGCCATCGATCTGCATGAACACAAACTCGCCAAAGCCCGCGAGTTCGGCGCCACCCACACGTTCCTTTCCAACACCCGGGAACCCTTCCTTCCCGCCGCCCTCGCCCTCCTCGACGGCCAACCGGCGGACGTCGTGATCGACGGCACCGGGCAACCCGCCGTCCTCGAACAGGCCTTCGCCCTCGCCGGTCCCCAAGGCCGCTGCATCGGCGTCGGAGTGATGTCGCACGATCGCAAACTCGCGATCAACACGCTGCCCCTTCACCTCGGAAGAATCCTCTCCGGCTCCCACGGCGGCGAAAGCCGGCCCGCCGACGACATCCCCAGATACCTCCGCATGATGCGGGCCGGGCGGTTCGATCCGCATCCCATGATCTCCCACCGGCTTCCCCTTCAGGATATCAACGACGGCATCGGCCGCATGCGTTCCGGCGAAGTCATCCACGCCCTCGTCGATTTCCGTCCCGGCCCCTCCGCATGAACCCGAATTCGACCACGAAGCGCCCGAAGGACACGAAGACCGAGCGAAGGGAGGGCATCCCGTCCATCCGTCTTCTTCGTGATCTTCGTGCCTTCGTGGTCGAATCCTCTGCGGCTTATGGCTCCGACGCGCGAGTAGCGAACCGTTGAGGCTCCCCCTGACATGAGCACCCGCCCCCACCCAACCGCAGCCGCCGACCTCGCGCTCGTCGCCCGCCAACTCCGCCTGCAGCTGGTCCGAATGTCCCACACCGCGGGGACACCCCACCTCGGCTCCGCCCTCTCCTGCGTCGACATCCTCGTCGCCGCCTACTGGAACGTGCTCCGGATCGATCCCGCCCACCCCGACGATCCCGCCCGCGACCGGTTCATCCTCAGCAAGGGACACGCCGCGAGCGCCCTTTATGCCGTGCTCGCCGAACGCGGGTTCTTCCCCCGCGACTGGCTCGACTCGTTCGCGCGACACGGCGCCCAACTCGCCGAACAACCCGCGCCAGGCTGCGCCCCGGGCGTCGAACTCGCCACCGGTTCCCTCGGCCACGGTCTCCCCGTCGGCGTCGGCATGGCTCTCGCCGCCCGCCTTCAACAGCGCGACTCCCGTGTCGTCGTCTGCCTCTCCGACGGCGAATGCAACGAAGGAACCGTCTGGGAAGCCGCCCTCTTCGCACCGGCCCATCGCCTCGCCCACCTCGCCGTGATCGTCGACTACAACAAATGGCAGGCCACCGGACGCTCCGACGAGGTCATGTCGCTCCCGTCGCTTCGGGAGAAATGGGCGGCCTTCGGCTGGAATGCGGTGGAAGTCGACGGCCACGACATCGAATCGATCTCCGACGCCCTGCGTTCCGTCCCCGCCGCCAACGGCCATCCCACCGCCATCGTCGCCCATACCGTCAAAGGCAAGGGCGTCCCCTTCATGGAGGACGACAACAACTGGCACTACCGCATTCCGAAAGCCGAGGAAGTCACCCAAGCCGCCCAGGCCCTTGGCCTGCCCATGCCTGTGCTCGAAACTCCCTAGCCGGGCCCACCGCTCCAGGCTCCGTTCCCCCTTCCCACTTCCCACGTCCCCAACGATGCGCAACGCCTTCGCCCAGCAGATCACCGCCCTCGCCCAGGAAGACCCGCGAGTCGTCGTCCTCAGCGGCGACATCGGCAACCGGCTTTTCGATGATCTCAAAGCCAAGTGCCCCGACCGCTTCTTCAATTGCGGTGTCGCCGAAGCCAATATGATCGGCATGGCCGCTGGTCTGGCGCTCTCGGGCCTCCGCCCGTTCTGCTACACCATCACCCCGTTCCTCACCTACCGGTGCCTCGAGCAGATCCGCGTCGACCTCTGCTACCACCAGGCGCCGGTCGTCCTCGTCGGCACGGGTTCCGGCCTCTCGTACGCGTCCCTCGGCGCCACCCACCATTCGTGCGAGGAGATGGGAATGCTTCGTCTCCTCCCCAACCTCGTCGTCGCCGCCCCCGCCGATTCCTGGGAAGTCCGCGCCGCCCTTCGCGCCGCCCTCCAATCCCCCAATCCCGTCTACCTTCGCATCGGCAAAAAGGGCGAACCCGCCGTCCACAAGTCCGAACCCGAATTCGCCTTCGGCAAGGCGATCCCCCTCCGCGCGGGCACCGATGTCGCGATCCTCGCCGCCGGAACGGTTCTCCCACTCGCCGTCGCGACCGCGGACACGCTCGCCACCCAGGGCATCGCCGCCTCCGTCCACAGTTTTCATTCCGTGAAACCCCTGGACACCACCGTCCTTGCCGAAGTTTTCCAACGGTGCCGCGTCGTCGCCACGATCGAGGAACACAGCGTCCTCGGCGGTCTCGGTGGCGCCGTCGCCGAGTGGCTCGCCGATCAACCGCGGTCCCAGGCCCGCGCCCGGCTGATCCGCTGCGGCACCCCGGACGAATTCCTCCATCTCACCTGCGAACAGGAGGAAGCGCGCGAACATTTCGGCCTCACTTCCCAGGCCCTCGCGCAACGCCTGGAAAGCGCCTTCCGCTCACCCTGACCTGACCCAGCCCCGATGCGACTCGGCATCGACTTCGACAACACCCTCGTCTGCTACGACGCGCTCTTCCACCGCGTCGCCTTCGAGGGTGGCTGGATCCCCCCCGGGCTGCCCGCCAACAAATCCGACGTCCGCAATCACCTCCGAAAGATCGGTCGCGAGGATGTGTGGACCGAAATGCAGGGACGCGTCTACGGACCTCGCCTCGCCGAAGCCGACCCGTTCCCCGGCGCGCTCGAATTCGTCGCCGAGTGCCGCCGCGCCGGAATCACCGTCTTCATCATCAGCCACAAGACCCGGACGCCCTTTGCCGGCGAACCGCACGACCTGCATCAGGCCGCCCTCGACTGGCTCGAACGCCACGGATTCTTCGACCCCGCGCGCATCGCGCTCCCACGATCCGACGTCTTTCTCGAACTCACCAAGGCGGCGAAACTCGAACGCATCGCCGCCTGCGGTTGCACCCACTTCATCGACGATCTCCCCGAGTTCCTCGCCGAACCGTCCTTCCCCGCTTCCACGACCCGGATTCTCTTCGACCCCAACCGTCTCTACGGTCCCGAGATTCCCTTCCAACGCCTTCACCACTGGTCCGAGGCGCGCCGACTGCTCGCACCCCACGGGCTCCCCGACCAATCCGGCGACCTCACCTCCGTTGTCCGCGGTCTCGTCCCTGGCGCGCCAGACTCCCTCACGCTGGATCCCCTGCCCGGTGGCGCCAATAACCAGGTCTTCCGCGTCCGAGCCTCCACCGGCTCCGATGCCGATGATTTCGTCCTGAAACGCTACTTCCAGAACGCCGACGATCCACGAGACCGTTTTGGCGCCGAGCGGCGGTTCCACCAGTGGATCCAGGCCCGCGGAATACGACGCGCCCCCGAACCGGTCGCATGGGACGTCCCACAACGCCTCGCGCTGTTCCGCTTCGTCGACGGCCGCAAACTCGAACCCGGCGAAGTGAGTGCCGACGTCGTCGATCAAGTCGTCGCCTTCGTTCTGGAAGTCAACGCCGACCGTCACCTTCCGGAGGCCCGGAACATCCCGATCGCCTCCGAGGCCTGCTTTTCCCTGGCCGAACACCTGGACCGGATCGCGAACAGGGTCGCCCGGCTCGGCGGGTTCGAACCCGTCACCGAACTGGATCACCAGGCGGCCCGGTTCGTCCGCGAGGAACTGGTTCCCCGCTGGCACGCCCTCCGCGGGACATTCCCTCCCGCCGACTCTCCCGAGGCGGCCGCGCCCCTGCCGCCGGCGGACCGTTGTCTCTCGCCCTCGGATTTCGGATTCCACAACGCCCTGCTCACCCCCGACGGCACCCTGCGCTTTCTCGACTTCGAATACGCGGGCTGGGACGACCCCGCCAAGCTGGTGTGCGACTTCTTCTGCCAGCCCCGCATTCCTGTCGGCGTCGAATTCTGGGACCGGGTGGTGAAGGCCCTGGGTGCGGGCCTTGGTCTCGGCGAGGCGTTCGGATTCCGCGCCGCCCGCCTGCTGCCCGCCTACCGCCTGAAGTGGTGCTGCATCCTCCTCAATGAATTCCTCCCCACCGCGCGCGCGCGCCGGACTTTCTCCGATGCCGCCCTCGCCGGGGAGGACCGGAAAGCGCTCCAGCTCGCCAAAGCCCGCGAAGCGATCCGCTCCCTAGGGGTCAGTTCTTGTTAATGTCGTATTCGACCCCACGGCCCCAGGTTCCTCGCCGTTTCAGGTGGGTAATCCGCTCAACAGATTCACGCCTGGGCCTGGGTCGCTCCTAGCGGAGCTTAAGAGGCTCAACCAGCCGCGAGGCTATGAACAGGTCGGCCCTACGGGCCCCGGGGATTGGCGATTTTTCTGGGCCCGGAGGGCCACCGGACATTAGCCGGCGGCAAGCCCGCTCTAGCGGGCGCGGCCGCCGGTCCGACCCCGACAGTGCCCATCGCTGGCAGGCGTTCGTCGCGAGAGCGCCGACAATCTGGGGATGCGCGCCACCGACCCGGGTCCGCAAAGGTTGAGCCCGCAAAAGTTGAAGTGCATTGCCCGCACCCTTCCGCTTCACTCAGGTCTTTCGATCTCGACCGATGGCGTACATCGACTTCATCAGCGTCCTGCACAAGGCGACGCGCCGTGATTACCTCGCCCGCGTCAACGAATTCCCCAAGGCCCAGGCGGCCCGGCTCGCGCGCGAGTTCGGCAAGGATTACTGGGACGGAGACCGCCGCGTGGGCTACGGAGGCATGCGTTACGACGGACGCTGGCGCGCCGTCGCCGACGCCCTCGTGAAGCACTACGGCCTCCAACCCGGCCATCGGATTCTCGATGTCGGTTGCGGCAAGGGCTTTCTCCTCCACGACCTCACCCAGGCGCTCCCGGGCGTCGAGGTCCGCGGCCTCGATGTCTCCCGCTACGCCATCGAGAACGGCAAGGAGGAGGTCCGGCCTTTCCTCCAGGAAGGCCACGCCAACTCCCTCCCGTTTCCGGATCAATCCTTCGACCTGGTCCTGTCGATCAACACCCTCCACAACCTTCAGTGCTTCGACCTCGACCGCGCCCTGCGCGAGATCCAGCGCGTCGGGCGCCGGCACAAGTACATCGTCGTCGAGTCGTACCGGACCGAGGAGGAGAAGGCCAACCTCCTGTACTGGCAGCTCACCTGCGAATCATTCCATCGGCCCGAGGCCTGGGAATGGTGGTTCAAGACGACCGGATACTCAGGCGACCATTCCTTCATCTACTTCGAATAACCCCGGACACCCGATTCCTTCAGTTCCACCCACGGCATCGACCCGATCCCTTTCCGCAGCCCATGGATTCCGAAACCCGCGAACCCCAGTACCAACGCTGCCTCGACCTCGCCCGCGAAGGCGTCACGTCGTTCGGCCTGATGACCAACCAGGCGTGGCACGACGACCCGAAGCGGCTCACGTTCATGTTCGCGCGCTACAAGTTCGTCGCGAAGATGCTCGCGGGTCTCGGCCACGTGCTCGAAGTCGGCTGCGCGGACGCCTTCTGCACCCGCATCGTCCAACAGGAGGTCGGACGCGTGACCGCCACGGACTTCGACCCGGTCTTCGTTGAGGACGTCCGCCGGCGCATGGATCCACGATGGCCCATCGAAGTGTTCACCCACGACATGCTCGCCGGCCCGGTACCCGGATCCTACGACGCCGCCTACGCCATCGACGTCCTGGAACACATCCCGGCCGAACACGAGGACACCTTCCTGCAAAACATGCGCACCCCGCTCAATCCGCATGGCGTCTGCATTATCGGGATGCCCTCCCTCGAATCGCAGGCCTACGCCTCGCCCCCCAGCCGGGCCGGTCATGTGAACTGCAAAACCGGGGAGGACCTCCGCGCCACGCTCGCCCGCCATTATCACAACGTCTTCCTCTTCTCGATGAACGACGAGGTCATCCACACGGGTTACGCGAAGATGGCCCACTACCTGTTCGCCGTCTGCTGCTCCCGCCGCTCTTGAACTGAACCGGGGCCCGCCCCTCATCCATCCACCCATCCATGGATCCGTCCCCCATCCAGGTCACCCGCCGCACCACGTGCCGCCTTTGCGACAGCCGCCGCCTTGAAAGGGTCGTCCCACTCGCCCCGACTCCCGTCGCCGAGAAATACGTGACCCGCGAGCACCTCGACGAATCAACGCCCTCGTACCCGCTCGACCTCCATCTCTGCCTCGACTGCGGCCACGTCCAACTCCTCGACGTCGTTGACCCCGTCTATCTCTTCGATCACTACACGTACATGAGCGGCAACACCAAGCCGCTCGTTCAGCATTTCCAGGAGGTCGCCGACTCCACTGGCGAACGCTACGGCGTCCGGCCCGGCGACCTGGTGATCGACGTCGGTAGCAACGATGGATCACTCCTCCGCGCCTTTCAGAAACGGGGCGCCAAAGTCCTCGGAATCGATCCCGCCAGGGAAATCGCCCGCCGCGCCACGGAAGGCGGCATTCCAACCCTCCCCGAATTCCTGACGCACACCCTCGCCGCCCGGATTCTCCGCGACCACGGACCCGCCCGGGTTGTCTGCGCGTTCAACGTGTTCGCGCACGCCGACGACCTCGCCGGCATGACCGACAGCATCCAGGCGCTCCTCGCACCCGACGGCGTCTTCGTGTGTGAGTTCTCCTACCTCCTCGACATCCTCGACCGGAAGCTTCTCGGCACGATCTTCCACGAGCACTTGAGCCATCATTCGGTCAAACCCCTCGCGGCCTTCCTCGAACGTCACGGACTCCAGTTCATCGACGTCCAGCGCAACGGCATCCAGGGCGGCTCGATCGTGGGAACCGCGCAGCGCCTCGGCGGACCGCATCCGGTGCTTCCATCGGTCCCGGAAATCCTCGCCCTCGAATCACGGGTCGGCCTTGATCAACCGGCCACCCTCCGCCGGTTCTCCGACTCGCTCCAGGATCTCCGGACCCGCGTCGCGGCCTTGGTCGCGGACATCCAGGCCCAGGGCAAGCGGCTGTGGGGCTATGGCGCCGCCCGGAGCGGCACGACGCTCATCGCGCAGATGAACCTCGGCCGCGCCATCGAATCGATCGTCGACGATGGCGCCGACAAGCAGAACAAGTTCAGCCCGGGCGATCACATCCCGATCCGACCCTCGTCCGCGCTGCTCGCCGAGCAGCCGGAATACGTGATCATCCTCGCCTGGATCCATGCCGATCGCATCATCCAGAACAACCAGGCCTACCTCGAACGCGGCGGACGGTTCATCGTTTGCTTCCCTGAATTGCGCATCGTCGGCGACGGCCGGCCTACCGCGGCATGACCCCAGCCCCCACCGACGATCCCACCTCCCGCGCCTGCATCGCGTGCCGCCGGCCTGCCGTCGCGCGGCTTGCCGACTTTGGCCCGCAACCCGTCGGTCACCACTTTCTCGATCGACCCGACGAGGAAGCCGGTTCCCATCCCATCGTCCTCGGAGTATGCGATGCCTGCGGTCTTGCCCAACTGATCGATCCAATTCCCCCGAAGAAGCTCACTCCTCACGTCGACTGGATCCGGTACAACGAACCCGAATCCCACCTCGACCGGATGGTCGAAACCCTGGCGCGATTTCCGGGACTCAGTTCCAAATCCAGGATCGCCGGCATCTCGTACAAGGAGGACTCCAGCCTCCGCCGGTTCAATGACCGGGGTTTCACCCGGACCTTCCGCCTGGAACCATCCGATGACCTCGGCATCGACAACCCCTGCGCCGGCGTCGAATGCCTACAGCAAAGCCTCAATCCGTCCATCGTCCCGCTGCTCAGGCAGCGCCATGGAACCCCGGATCTCATCCTCGTCCGTCACGTCCTCGAACACACCCACGACACATCCGCCTTCCTCGAGACGTTCCGCCAATGGGTCGCGCCCGGCGGCCACGTCGTCTTCGAGATCCCAGACTGCGCCCGCGGATTCGATCTCCTCGACTACACCACCCTCTGGGAAGATCACTCGCTGTACTTCGTCGAACACACCTTCCAATCCACGCTCCGGCTTCTCGGGTTTCCGGTCGTCGAGTTCCACCGCTACCCCGCCCGCTACGAACACTGCCTCGTCGCCGTCACCAAGCCGGGCGATACCGATCGCGATGCCGATACCGATACCGATGCCGATGCCGGTCCGTCGCCAGCACCTGAAGAAACGGCCCGGGTCCGACGATTCGCCAACTCCTTCCCCGAACGGCGCCAGGCGGTCTGTGACCAGTTGAAAACCTGGAAAGCGCAGGGCCCGGTCGCCCTGTTTGGCGCCGGACACCAGGCCTCGACGTACCTGAATCTCCTCGGACTCGACGACCTCGTCGACTTCGTCATCGACGATCATCCGAAGAAGACCGGCCGGTTCATGCCGGGATGCCGGCTGCCCATCATCGCCTCCGACGAAGCCTTGACCCGCGGCGCCAAGGTCTGGCTGTCCAGTGTCGGCGTCGAAAGCGAGCGCCGGATCCTGGACCGGAATCGCGCGTTCCTCGACCAGGGCGGGACGTTCGTGTCGATCTATCCCACCGAACCCGGAGAACTCTTCACTCCGATCTCATGAACGGATTCCAATCCTCCAGCCCCGAAGTCTGGATCGCCCAAGGCGGCATCGTCCAGGTGCGCCAGGAGCAACTCGCGCAGCTCAAGGCCCACGCGGAGGCCAGCCCGCGTCAACGCGCCCGAATCTGCGCCCATCGGAGTTCCGAGGATCGCCTCCACGAGATGCTCATCGTCCTCACCCGGAACGTCTACATCCGCCCCCACAAGCACCTCGCCAAGATGGAGTCGTTCCACGTCATCGAAGGCTCCGCTCAGGTCGTCTTCTTCCACGAATCGGGCGCCATCGACGAGGTCGTCGAACTCGGCGACGCACGGTCGGGCCGCTGCTTCTACTTCCGCATCGACGATCCCCGCTACCACACCCAAATCATCACGTCCGATCACCTCGTCTTCCACGAAACCACCAACGGCCCGTTCAACCGCGACCAGACCGTTTTCGCCCCGTGGGCTCCCGCCGAAACCGAAGCCGACGCGGCCCGAAACTACATCGACGCCCTCAAGCGCGAACTGGGCCGTCGCTGAATCGCCCCTTCTCCACACCCAACCACCTCGATGCCCACCGACACCCGGTTCCTCGTCGTGGGCGCCTCCGGATTCGTCGGTCGCCACCTCCGCGCCCGCCTTCAATCGCTCGCCATCCCCGTTGTCGGCACGCGCTCGCGATCCGGAAGACGTCCGTTCGCCGCTCCGGATCTCGTGCCGTTTGACCTCGATGGGGATCGCATCGCCCACACCCTCGATGCCGTCGACCGGGGATTCTTCGCCGGTCCCGCGCGCGTCGAAGCCGTCGTTTGCGCCGCCGTCGACAACATGGACTGGTGCCACACGGAGCGTGAGGTCAGCCGGCGCATCTACGTCGATCGCATCCGGCGACTCATCGACGATCTCGCGGGCCTGGGCGCGCGCATCACGTTTCCCTCCACGTGCTTCGTCTTTGATGGCGCGGTCGGCAACTACGCCGAGGACGATCCTGTCGCGCCGGTGAACGAGTACGCGCGGCAGAAGCTCGAAGTGGAACGGCACCTCGCCGGCGCCGCGCCCGACGGGTGTGTCGTCCGGCTCGACAAGATCGTCGGGGACGATCCCGCCGAACCCACGCTGTTCACGCAGTGGCTCGGCCATCTTCGCGGCGGAACTCCCATCGTCTGCATCGCCGATTCCGTGCTCTCACCCACGTTCGTGGGCGACGTCGTCGACGCGATCCTTCTCGGCGCACGACTCGGCCTCGGCGGTGTTCACCACGTGGCCAACCCCGAGCAGTTCCTCCGTGCCGATCTCGCGCGCGCATTCTGCTCGGAATTGGGCGTTCCCGCACATCCCGTGGCGGAACGGGCGCTCTCGGAGTTCCACTTCGCGGACGCCCGGGCCCTGAAATCGAGTTTGAACGGCTCCCGATTCGCGCGCCGCACAGGCCTCCAAGCCACCCCGATGCGCGAAGTCCTCCGTCGGTTCCATGATCGGCTGCGATCCTCGTGATCCGCGCCCGACATTTTCCCGGACGAACCCGGCCTCAAAGTTTGAACAGGATGTCCTTGAGGGACACATTCGGCGGGACGTGACGCAGCCATCGAATTCACGACGCCGCCGCCGGCTATTGCGCTGGCTCCTCGTCGCCGCGCTCGCGCCGCTCGTCCTCGCCGGCACCTCGCCGTTGTGGTTCCCCTGGCTGGTCCCTCCGGTCGCCCGCCTTCTTGGAGCCGAGGTCGGACCCTGCCAACGCCTCGGGCTTTCCAGCGTTCGGTTCAGCTCCATTCGCGCGAACCTCGGAACGGTCGCCTTCGAAGCCGCCACCGTGGAACTGCCCCAACCCCTCCACTGGCTGCGGTCGGTCGCACGACCCGCGTCCGAGTCCGCTCCGGGTTCCGAACCCATCGTGACAATCCGGGACTGGACCCTTCGGTTTCTCCCGGACACCAACGCGCCCGCCGCCCAATCCGAACCCACGATCCGTTCCGTCGCCGAGGCCCTCGATCAGGCGGAGGCCGTCCTGCCCTCCCTCGCCTGGCTCGGCGGTGCCGCCCTGGTCGAAAACGGCGGTATCCAAGTCGCGGGCCGCGACATCGGGATCCCCACGCTCCGCTTCGGAGCGCTCGGCCTCGAAGCCGTCGTCACCGACACCGGGCGGGTCGCGTCCCTGGCCGTCTACCACCCCGGCGCCGGAGTCTTTCAGGCACGAATCGACTCGCAACCCTGGGAGATCGGCGCGGAATTCACGGCCCGCAAGGAGGGCACGGCTTGGAATCTCGACGGAACCGTCAGCCAACGTGGGGAGCGATGGACGCTCCAGGCTCGAACCGAGCCAGGTTCCTGGATCCCTGCCAAAGCCCAGCTGCAAAGCGCCTCCTGGATGGTGCCCTTGCCGGACAATCTCAAGGGATCCGTGCGCGTCGACGCCTCGGCGGACTGGGACAACGGCCGCGGCGTGTTCACCTTCAGGGCATCGGGGGATCTCGCGGCTCCAGGGGACCCCGCGCTCCGTCCCATCGCCGCCGAAATCACCGGACGTTTCACCACAGGGACCCTCGAACTGGTGACGCTCCAGGGTGACTGGGGATTCCTTCGGGCCCGCCTCAGCGGGCCCGTCATCGTCGATATTCGCGAACCGCGCCGCGTCTCCAAGATCCGCATCGACGTCGACGCGTCGTTGGATGTTGTGCCCGCCTGGCAGGCCTCCGGCAACCTCACCGCCGTGCTCGAATCGGAGGAGAGCCGATGGGAGAACCTGGGGAAGGCCCTCCGCTTCTCCCTGGCCGGACGGGCTCTCGCCGCGAGGAATATTGGAATTGACGAACTCCAAGCGCACGGACGCCTCGACTGGCCGTTGCTTCACCTGGACAAGCTCGAAGCCGCCGCTCCCGAGAACACACGCCTGGCGGCCACGGGGCGCTTCGACTTCGCCACCCCCGAACTGCGCGACGCGACATGGACGTTCGAGGGGCGTCCCCCTCTGACCGAAAACGCCATCCCGTCCCCGTGGCCCGAACTCACCGCCCAAGGCACCGCCGCCGGACCGCTCACGAATCTCCTTCACACGGGCTCACTCAAGTCCCGGACCGACATCAACCTCGCTTCGCTTCCTCCCTTCTCGGCGTCGGCCCGGTGGCGGCTTCGCGGATTCAACGTCGAGGAGATCGAGGCGAACGCCTCCCACGGTGACGCCGGAGTCCAGGTTCGAGGCGAAGCCGCCTACATCCCCGCACCCAATCCAACGGTCCAAGGCCGAATCTCGATGCTGGAAGTCCGGACCGCGGATCGTCGGGACCTGACGCTCTCCCAACCAGCCACCTTCCAGGTGGGCAGGACCGCCAACCCCGAGGCGGGGACTGGAACATCCCAGGGCCTGCTCGTTCAGATTCAAAACGGCGAATTCGAGGGCGCCGCCGGCCAGGGTGCGCTCTCACTCGATGTGCTCTGGCCCAACCGCGGTCAGTTCCAGGCGACACTCACGGAGTTCACCCCCGCCTTCCTCGGTGCCTGGCTGACCAACATGCCACCCACCCTTCGCGAAGCCAGGGTCCACCAGCTCGCCGTCGACGGAAGCTGGTCCGAGGGTCCCGTCCGCGCGCGGGCAACCGTCGATCTCGATGCGCCCCTGCCTGCGGTCGGGCCGCTCCGCCTCGAAGGCTCGGCCGAGGCCACTTCGGACGGAATCCGCCTCAGCGAGTGGACGCTCACCCGGGAAGGAAAGCCCGGGCCCACGTTCGACGCCCGATTGCCGCTGCGCGCCACACCCGTAGCCGGGAAGCCCGGATGGCGCGTCGAGGCCGCGGGCCCGATCCAGGGTGCTCTCGTGGTCGCCGATGGCCACTGGCCCTGGTCGTGGCTGGCCGGGAAGTTGGACGCGGAGATCACCCAACCCGAGGCGCGCATCAACCTTGGAGGCACCTGGGCCGAGCCCGAGGTCCGACTGGCTTGGAACATTGAAACGGCTCAAATCAAGGTGCCCGGCACGAACACCGTCTCCCCGCCCGTGATTGTCGGGCCCATTTCCGCGAGGGCTCACGCCTCCACGAACGCCATCGTTCTCGAAGCGTTCACGGTCGTCCTCGAAGGTCAACGCCTCCGGGCGGAAGGCCGAGTCCCCTGGAAAACCCCGCCCGACGAGAATTCCACCGTCTGGAACCAGCGCTGGACCCCGGATCTCGACGCGGCATCCGGCTTCATCGAAATCCCCAAGGCGGACCTCGCGGTGCTCGCCAAGCCGCTCGGGGAATACCTCCAACCCGGGGGCATTCTGAGGGGCCGGGTCGACCGTCGCGACGCCGCCTGGAACGGTTGGCTTGAAATCACCAACGTCACCACACGCCCCATCGCGCAACTCGGCAGCGTTCGGGATGTCCACCTCCGCGTCCTCCTGGAGGACGAGCAGCTCCGATTGGTAACCGGCCAGGCACTCCTCGGCGGGCAACCGGTGACCCTGGCAGGCGTTTGGACCCTTCCAGGTCATCCCCAACCCGACGCCCACCTCTCTCTTGCCGCCACCAACCTCGTGCTCGTCCGCACGCCCGAACTCCTCCTCCGCGCGGACCTCGACGTCGCCCTCACCCGCACCAACCCGCTCGCGCCCCCGCTCATCGGAGGCACCGTCACCCTGCACGACAGCCTCGTCACCATGGACGTTCGCCAGATGGTCTCCGTCGACCTCGAGCGTCCCCGCCAGCGACCTCCCTTTTTCAGCGTCGACGTCCCCGCGGTCGCCGATTGGGGCCTTCACTTGAAGATCCAGGGGGACTCGTTCGCCCGGATTGTCAGCCCCATGCTCAACGCGACGACATCCGCCGACCTCGGCCTGCGCGGCACACTCGGACAGCCCAGGCTCGTTGGCCAGGCCACCGTCGACCAGGGGCGCCTCGCGTTTCCCTTCGGGCAGCTCAAGGTCCAGCAATTCCAGGTCCTCTTCACCGAATCCGACCCCTACCGTCCAAGCCTCGAAGGCCACGCCGAGGGACTGAGCTTCGGGTACACCGTCCGCCTCGAACTCGACGGGACCCTCGCCGATCCCGAGGTTCGGATCACTTCCCTCCCGCCGATGACCACCGCCGAAGCCCTCCAGATGCTGATGGCGGGCTCGCTCCCCCGGAACGAGTACTCCTATTCAACCACCGGCAAGGCCCAGAACCTGGGAACCTATCTTGCCGGGGATCTCCTGACCCAGATCACCGGCGATGCGATGGAGGAACCCCGACTTTCCATCCGAAGCGCCGAACGCGTTTCAGCCAACGGCAGCCTCACGTACTCCGTGGAATACAGGATCTCCGACCGCTGGTCCGCCATCGCCGAATACGACCGCTGGAACCAGATCGGGGCCGGAGCCCGCTGGCGGGTGCTCGAGAAATAGCCCGACATGGCGAAGCCCTTCCTCCCCAGCTCCCCCGATCCCGACCTCCTCTCCCGGTGGTTCCGTGCTCCGGTCTGCCTTCTCCTCCTGCTAGTCCCCGGATCCTTCGCGGAAGCGCCCGCGCCCGAACCATCCGCAACCTCCACCGGAGTCCAAGCCGCCAACGCGACACCATCAAGGCCCGATCCCGGTCCTGATCCCGACCAAGAACCTGCCGACGCCGCCGCCGACCCGGGGGAGGAGGACGAGCCCAAGGCGCGACTCACCGTCACTGGCCTCGGACGGCTGGACAATCTCAAGCTCAAGAACCTCCTCCGCCAGGCTCGGCCCAAGCGGGAGAAACACTCGGCCTACGACGCCAACTTCATCGAGGACGGCTCCTTCCTGCTCTTGAACCATGTTCGGCGCCTCGGATTCCTCGACGCGCGACTCACCGTCCGCACCACGACCACCGACGGCGCCGTCAAGGAGTGGACGTCGAGTGAAACCGAATTCCCCGCGTTGCCCCGCCCCTTCGCGGCGGGACGCGTCGACTTCATCGTCCTTCCCGGGGTCCGCTTTCACTACGAGGACCTACAGATCGACGGACTCCCCGCAGAGGACGCGGAAGCGGCGCGACGCTTCTTCATCCGAACCGAAGGCCTTCTTCAGACTCGTTCGATGCGCCGATTCAGCCACGGCGAACTGCAGGAGGCCCTCTCGGGACTCCGCGTCGCGCTTCAGGACGAAGGTTACACCGACGCGATGGTGAAACTCGCATCCCTCGATCTCGACCACGCCACCGGCGCCGTGAGAGCCCGAATCAACGTGGAACGAGGCACGCGCTACCAGCTCAGGAATGTCGCCGTGCGGATTCGCGACACACAGGACGGCCCCATCCTCGAGCAGTCCTCCCTCTCAACGGACGAACCCTTCTCCCGCACCGCCACCGAAGACCTCGAACAACGGCTCACTCGCGACCAGTTTCGAGAAGGCTACGCCGACGCCTCCGTGACCTTCACGGAGGCCCGATCCCCGGGGCCGGATCCAACCGAGGCCACCGTCGATCTCACCGCCAATGTCACCCGGGGACCCAGGGTGGCGCTCGGGGCCATCCGATTCGAGAGTCCGGTCACCCTCAAGAGGGAGGAGTCCCTCGCCGAACAAGCCCGCCTCGAGGGCCCGTGGCTCGACCGGATCGCCGCCGACGAAGGCCGTTCCCGCCTCGCCCGCCGCGGCGCCTTCCGTTTCGTCCGAATGCGCATCGAACCCTCGGCCGACGATCCCGACATCCGCGACGTCGTCTACGAACTCGAACCCGGCAAGAACCTCACCATCGACCTCCTCGCGGGCTACCGAAGCTACGACCTGCTCTACGGCGGGATTGACCTCGTGCGCCGTGACGCCTTCGGACTCGGTCACATCGCGGAACTTCGCGCCGCCCAATCCTTCAAATCCACCGAAGGCTACGTCGCGTACTCCATTCCCGACGCCTTCGCCGAGGACGTCACCGTCTACTCGGCGGCGGAATTCCTCATCCGCGAGGAGTTGTCGTTCATCCGCGAGGAGTTCCAGGCCAGCACCGGCGTCCGCAAGGTCTTCGGCGGAACCGGACACCAGGCCGGCATCCGCTACTCCTACCAGGTCCTCCGCGCCGACGACGCCCCCGTCGACCTCCGCGTCGTCACCTTCAACCCGGGCGATCGCACGGACGTCGGCGCCGTGACCGTCGACTGGGCCCTCGACCGGCGGGACTCGGCGATCAACCCCAGGAACGGCTACCAGTTGCTCGCCAGCCTGGAGTCCGCGCTCCCGGAGTTCGGCGGCGATTCCAGGTACCTGCGGCCTGAACTTCGGGGCTCCTACCACGTCGGACTGAAGAAGGGCCGGTTCGTCCACCTCGGACTCCGATACACCGCCATCGTGGATCCCTCGGACGAAAACCTCATTCCGTTCAACAAACGCATTTTTCCGGGAGGCCAGGACAGCGTCCGCGGCTACCAGCGCGGGGAAGCCAGCCCCCTCAACTCCAGCGGGGAAGTCATCGGCGCCGCGTCCGCCCTCGTTTGGATGCTCGAATTCGAACAACTCCTCACCACGACTTGGTCCGTGGTCGGTTTCGTCGATGGCGTAGGCCAAACCACCGTCGTCAACGACCTGCTGTGGGACGAAGTCCTGTGGTCAGCCGGGCTCGGACTCCGTTGGAACAGTTTCATCGGCCCGGTCCGGCTCGAGTACGGATACAACCTGACCCCGCGCGATCACGACCCCACGGGCACGCTGCATTTCTCCGTCGGCTTTCCCTTCTAGGAACGGGAGCCTAGTAGTCCGGCTCGTTTCCGGCCTTCCACTTGATGTTGCACCCGATGCTGGCGACCTGGGGCTCCGGCGCCGGGTTCCCAGCGAGCACCGCATCCAAGGCCGCGCGGAGATCCTTTCCATGGGCCGTGGCCCCGCTCTTCGGACGGGTTTCATCCACCTGGCCCCGATAGACGAGCCTGAAGTCGCCGTCGAACAGGAAAATGTCCGGCGTGCAAGCCGCCCGATAGGCCTTGGCCACCGCCTGCGACTCGTCGTGAAGGTAGGGGAAAGTGTAACCCGCCGCCGCCACTTCCACCCGCATCTTTTCCGGGCTGTCCCCCGGGTAGGTCACCGCGTCGTTCGAATTGATCGCCACGATCCCGATCCCTCGCGACCGGTAGTCACGCCCGATCGCCGCCAGTTCCGCCCGAACGTGTTTCACATAGGGACAGTGGTTGCAGATGAACATCACCAGCAGGCCGCGCCGTCCCCGAAAATCATCGCGAGCCACCCACTTCCCGTCCACGTCCGGCAACCGGAAATCCGGCGCCTCCGTTCCCAACTTCATCATCGTCGAATTGACCAAAGCCATGCCGCATCCTCCGAAGGCCCCGTTCCGATTGTCGAGCCCCGATCCGCCGTTCGTTCGTTCGTTCGTTCGTTCGTTCGTTCGATGAAGCCGGAAGGCTCTTACGAAGCGGACTCTCACGGAGACACCAAGGCACGGGAAATGATAGACCCGTCCCTTGGTGTGACGGCGCCCCCCATTTGGACTGCGGCGCTCGGCGCCGCTTTGGATCGCCGCAGAGCGCCGAAACTTCTCGAGCCCCACCAGAGCGGTGCGGAGCACCGTACTCCAAAGGAGCGAAACCAAAGACCCGGCCCGCTGTGTGACGGCGCCGCCTCGACACTCCGACCCCTCGTCCGCCAACGTCTCCGCATGAGTCACGGATTGGCCTGGTACTGGCATCGCCTGCGCGCCATGCGCCCCGCCGAGATCCGTCAGCGCATCGCCCAGAAGCTTCGGAAGCGCGCCGATTCGCGGCGGCCCCCCGATTTTTCCCGCAACACTTCGTCCACAATCCCAGGCCCCTGGCCTCTCCTGCCGGCCCTCGAATCCGTCCCCGAATCCGTCAGCGTTCCCCTCCGCCAGGATGTCGACGCCGTCCTCGCCGGTCGTTGGCGCGCCTTCGGACACCTTCAGATCCAGGTCGATGATCCCCCGAAATGGTTCACCGACTACGCGGCCCGCCGGGACCTCCCCACCGCGCGGCCCGGGTTCCGCCTGAACCACCGCGCCCTTCCCGCGGGCGCCGACATCAAGGTCGTCTGGGAACTGAGCCGCTGGCAGCCCCTCGTGCGCCTCGCCCAGGGCGCCTGGATCCTCCAAAGCGAAGCCGCGGCCGCCAAATGCCTCGCCTGGCTGGAACACTGGCGCCGCGCCAACCCACCCTTCATCGGCTGGAACTGGACCAGCGCCCTCGAATCCGGAATCCGCCTCATCAACCTCGCCTGGATCGACGGACTCCTGGCCGCCGCCGGCGCCGACACCGCCGCGCTCGATGTCCTTCGACGCCGACTCGTTCCCCAGCACTTGTGGTACACGTGGCGCCATCGGTCGTTCGGTTCGTCCGCGAACAACCATCTTCTGGGCGAACTCGCCGGCCTCGTCGTCGCCGCCGCCCGCTGGCCTTCCCTCGCGGTGTGGGCCGCCCCCATCGCCGACCTGAAGCCCCTTCTCGAAACCGAGATCCTCGCGCAGTTCGTCCCCGACGGCGGCAATCGCGAGCAGGCCCTCAACTACCAACTCTTCGCCTGGGAACTCGCGTGGCACGCCCGCTCCGCCCTCGCCGCCGCCGGTTGCCCTCTCTCCGCCGCGGCCGAGGAGCGCCTCCGCCGCGCCGCCGATTTCTTCGTCACCGTCCAGGTCCCCGACGACGCCTGGGACTACGGCGATTCCGACAGCGCCACGGTCACCCCGCTCTTCGCCGATGAAACACGCGCCCTCTCTGAATGGTACGAATGGTTCTCGAACCCCGGCGCCAGCCCGGCGTTGAAATGGTGGCTCGGCGAACCTCCGGCGCCCCTTGATCCGCCCGCCTGTGTCCGCGCCTGCGAGGACTGGCTCATTTTCCCCGACTCGGGCCAGGCGGTCGGTTGGTCCGGCGACTGGCAGGCCCGGCTGGATCTTTCACCCTTGGGATACCTCAGCACCGCGGCGCACGGCCACCTCGACGCCCTCCATTTCTCACTCTGGTTGGGCGGAGTCGCCCTGGTCATCGATCCAGGCACCGGCGCGTACTACGGTGATGTCCGATTGCGCGCCTGGCTCGCCGGCTGGTCCGCCCACAACGGACCGCACTCGGTCGACGCCTCCTTCCCCCGCCGTCTCGGCCCCTTCCTCTGGGGCGAACACCATCAACCGCCAACTTGGCGCCAACTGGATTCCTCCACCCTCGAAGGCGAACTCGTCCTTCCCCACGGCACGGCCAGCCGCCAGGTCCGACGGATCGTCGACGAGGAACGCGACGGCTGGCAGATCGATGACCTGTTCGTTCCGTCCGATCCCCAAACACCCCTGGGATTCAGGGTGTGTTGGCAGTTCGCGCCCGGCACCCGGATTTCCCGGTCGCCCTCCAGCGAGCGCGTTCTTCACGGCGAACGTCTCGGCCGCCGCTTCACCGTGGGCATCGACTCCGCATGGTCCACGCTTCGCGTGATCGAGGAAACCAACGCGTCCCTCGGATTCCCGGTGGCCGGCGATCTCGAAGGCCTCTGCTCCCCCGCCTTCCGCCGCATCGCCGCCGGTCCGCGCGTCGAGCTCACCGCCCGCGGTGCGAACCCAACCCGCTACCGCACGACGTTTCTCGTCGAACGGGGTCCGGATTAACAACGGAGTCAGACAAGACCCTTACCTCAATTAAACCCGCTGAAGCCTAATCCCGGGATTCCAATCGCTACCGGCGCATTCGGTGGACAAGCCTGTGCCAATTCTGACAGGACCAAGCCAGTGACGGTGGGAGTGGCGGATCGGCAACTCCCCCGGCGCATCTGTCCGCAAGCTTCCTCGCGGCTTCCGCGACCGGTCGGCCGTGGTTCAGCCGAGCTCCCTCTTTGGATTCGTCGGTCGCGCCCGTCTGCAGGAACTCAACCCAGTTTTCCAGCCGATCCTTAGCGAAGACAAAGACGACCTGTTCGAATTCGTCATCTCTGATTCCACTCTCGCTGGCGGTTCTCCTGAACTCCTCCTTCAACCTCCCGCCATCCTCCATATCATCATCGAGATCCGCCCAAACCATGAGCGTCGTGTCAGCACCCATCGAGAGACAGGCTCGAAGCTCGCCCGGCATGCACCGAATGACTTCACTTCGGCTTCCGCAAGGCACAAGCCGACAGATGCTGGAACCCATCGGCCGTATCCAACGAGGATCAAGTCGTTTGAGAAGAGTCGCAATAAAGACCCCGTCAATGCTCCTCCCTTCCTTGCCCTCATGCAGGCAGACAATTTGGGTTCGGCTACCCACGAGCCCACCCCCTCGTAACGGCCTCGCCCGCACTCAACCCCGTCGGAATCTTCAAGGGGCCGATCTGCGTCGGTGAACTGTGGTTGTCGCGCCAGAGGTAGCGCCCGGACTGCTCCCCGGCGTTGCTCAGAATCTCGGGGTGGTGGGAAATCAACACCGCCTGATGCCTTTCGTCGAGGAGTCCCCTCAACGAGAGCACCCACGGCTGGAGCTCGGGCAAGCCCACAAAGTTGTCGGGCTCGTCGATCAGCAGCGTCCGCGACGCCCCGGTCTCCAAAGCGGCGCGCGCCATATACAGGCCGACAAGGGCCTTTTCACCATCCGACAACTGCCCAAAATATAGGTCCCCGGACTCGGAGCCATTCGAGCCATCGAATCTCAATTGCAAGACCTTCGTATTGAGCCCGAACTCCACCAGCCGAAATGTTCTGAAGTCGGGCCACACTTCACGAAGGGATAAGCGCAAAGCGTCCGTCCATTCCAGATCCTGGGAGAGCACCCGATACCACGAGGTCAGATTGCCCAGGTAACGATCGGGATGCTTGGCCTCGGATCGGCTTTCTCGCTCCATGGAACGTGGATTGGGCTGCAGAATCACCAATCCGGCGATGGCTTTCTGAAGCGCCTCAAGATCCCGGAGGCTGCTCTTCGGCTGAATGGAAGCCAGCGCCGCTTTGCGCCAATCGAGCGGAAAACCGCCATGGCTCCCATCGGCCCTCGAAAAACGCACCTCTTCGAAATCTCGCTCAAACAAAACACGCCCATCACAGGCCGCCCGCTCTTTCACAATCCTCGGCTTCTCGTACGACGCCTTCTGCTCAAGATGGAGTGTGTATTCGTAGGCACGCGTATCCGCTGTCACGCTCAACTCAAACTCCTGGGTCGTGCTGTTCAGCCATTTGGCAAACTCAAGTTGTGGGACGTCCCTTTCTCCCTCACTCCCGAGAATCCCATCGCCGGTTGCAAGATCCCTGATGAGCGAAAGCGCGTCGAATACGGAGCTTTTTCCCGCTCCGTTCGGGCCGCACAGCACGCAAAACGAGTCGAACTCCATCTTGTAATTGACCAAGCATCGGAAATTGTTCGCGTAGAGCTTGGTTATCATGGGGAATTCGTCGATTTGGGTTCGCCAGACATCGGGCGCCGAAAAGGTCGCACAAACCGGGGCGCGGGAGAAGCATATCAAAGCGATCACCAGCGGGCTATGCGCAGCCCTCACATGAGTTCGAACTAGGAACCGCCCTCCTCCATGTGTTCCGCGTTTTCCGTGGTCGGAATCAAAGTCCCCTCCCTCAACTGCCCGCACGCCGCGTCGATATCCGGCCCACGCGACCGCCGGAAGTGCGCGACCACTCCATCCCCGCGCAGCACCTCCGCGAACGCCACCGCGACGGATTCCTCGACCGGCGCGTATTCCACTCCGCGCAGACTCAGTCCCGTCGGGTTGTAGCGCAGCAGGTTCACATGCATCCGCCGCCCGCCCAGCCTCACGGCCAGTTCCCGAGCGTGGTCGCGTGAATCATTGACCCCCGCCAGAAGGCAGTACTGAACCGTCACCGGCCGACCCCGCCGCGCCTGAAACCGATCCGCCGCCGCCAGGATCTCGTCCACCCCGTACCTCCGACCCATCGGCAACAAGCGCGCCCGCGTGACGTCGTCGGGCGCATGCAGCGAAACCGCCAGGTGAATGTTCAAGCCGAGTTCGGTCAACGCATCGATCCCCGGCACGATACCCACCGTCGAAACTGTGATCTGCCTCCACCCCAGTGCCCCAAGTCCGTTGTCCGCCAGGCGTCGCACCGCTCCAACCACCGCCTCCAGATTCAACAGCGGCTCTCCCATCCCCATGAACACCACCGTCCTCAAGGTCCGTCCCGCGCTCCGCGCCTCCCGGCGCAGGGCCAGGAACTGTTCCACCATCTCGCCCGCCGTCAGGTTCCGCACGAACCCACCCCGAGCCGTCGCACAAAAGTCGCACCCCATCGCGCACCCCACCTGCGATGACAGGCACCCCGCCGCCCGGTCCTGCCGGAAGTCCGGCATCAGCACCGATTCCACGGTGAGCCCATCCCCGAGGCCGAGCAGAAGCTTGACCGTTCCGTCGTCAGCGACCCGCCGCCGGATCGTCGTGGCCATCACCCCCGACAGCTCCGAGGACAACCGATCCCTCAAGGCCGCCGGAATGCCCGGTCCGCCCGCCCGATTCGCGCCGTCCGACGCGTAGAAAGTCCTCAAGACCCTCGCCGCATGGCCGGGCTTGAATCCCCAGTCACGCAGGCGCCCGGCCAGTCCATCCACGGTGTGTTCCGACAAAGCCCCGACCACCCCGCCATTCACCCAGGTTCCAATGTCCATTCCAAGCAACCCTTCCGAGCCGGCTCACCATCCCCACGGTCATCCATCCCTTGCTATCTTCCGGCCCGCACGGCTCTCTTTTGACGGTTCACCTCAATACTTTTCGCGCCCGATGAAACCGAGCCCCCAACCACCACGAAGTTCACGAAGGACACGAAGAAAGGAGAAGTCCGCGCTCCTTCCCTCAAATCCACTTCACGCCCTTCGTGCCCTTTGTGGTG
Source organism: Limisphaerales bacterium (assembly GCA_050250555.1). Taxonomy (GTDB): domain Bacteria; phylum Verrucomicrobiota; class Verrucomicrobiia; order Limisphaerales; family CAIMTB01; genus CAIMTB01. The sequence goes on along the minus strand of JBFWOK010000006.1, from coordinate 145 downwards.
ATTCCCCCGATCGTGGTCGCGTCCGCATTCCCCAGTTCCGACGCCCGAACGCCGCCTCGGCGCCGATCCTGATCCTCCTCGGCCTCTGTCTCGCGCTGGTCGCTCCCGCCCCGGAACCCGCCCCGGCAAGGATCTGGGCCGCGCC
>JBFWOK010000005.1:0-89467 GCA_050250555.1 Limisphaerales bacterium | reverse complement strand
CACACCTACGGCAACCCACACTCATTCCGATCTATCCGAGGATGGTACCGCTGTTTCCGGGCTCAGGAAAGGATGGGCGTCACCGGTTTGGCGCCGTCTTCGACCAGGCGGACCGGGCGACCGTTGATCACGACTTCCATATGGGCGGGATTCAGACCGAGCTGGTGCAGGATCGTCGCCTGCAGGTCGGCGATGTAGACCTTGTTTTCCACGGCCCGGTAGCCGACGTCGTCGGTGGCGCCGTACACGGTTCCGCCGCGGACACCGCCGCCGGCCAGCCACGAGGAGAAGCCCTTCGGATTGTGATCCCTGCCGGTGGTGTTCTGGGACCATGGGGTGCGCCCGAAATCGCTGGTCCATACGACGAGGGTGCTGTCGAGCAGTCCTCGTTGTTTCAGATCCTCGAGGAGGCCGGCGACGGGCAGATCGGTTTGCCGGCAAAGGGGCGCGTGACTTTCGATGTCGTCGTGGGCGTCCCAGGCGCCGTTGCCGCCTCCGGCGTGACACACCTGGACGAAGCGGACGCCGCGTTCGACGAGGCGCCGTGCGAGGAGCAGCTGGCGTCCGAGCGGTTCCGTTTCCTTGCCGCCGATGCCGTAAAGCGACTGGACGGACTGGGGTTCCTTCGAGAAATCGACCGCCTCGGGAGTCGAGAGCTGCATGCGCGCCGCCAACTCGTACGCGCGCGCGCGGGCCGCGATCGCGCTCGATGTCTCGTACTCGGAACGGAATTCCCGGTTCAGCTCCTCGAGAGCGGCCATGGCCCGGTCGCGCTCGGCCCGGGATGTGGCCTTGGGAGGGAGAAGGTTGCGGACCGGGATGTCGCCGGTCTGGAACGGTGTGGCGGCCACCGAGGCGCCGAGATAGCCGCCGCTGAGCTGCACCGATGTCGTGGGCCGGCCAAGATTGACGAAGGCGGGAAGGTTCTGGTTCACGCTGCCCAACGCGTGCGTGACCCAACTGCCCAGGCAGGGATGTTCCACGATCCGATCGCGGTGTCCGGTCGCCATCTCGACGACGGCGGGAAAGTGGTTCGACTCATGGCACCACATCGAACGGATCAGGGCGATGTCGTCCATCTTCCCACCCACGTGGGGGAACCAGTCCGAGACCGGGATCCCCGATTGGCCGTGGCGGGTGAAAGTCCGGCGGCACGGAATCACCGGCCGCTTCATTTCGGCGAGGTTGTCCCCGAAACCGATCGCGTCGATGAGGCTGCCCGCCCATTTGTTGTCCTTGGGATCAAAGGTGTCGATGTGGCTGACCCCGCCGCACATGAACAGGAAGATGACGGCCTGGGCGCGGGGGCGATGGTGGGGCGCGGGTTCGACCAGGGTCAGGCGATCGGCGGCGCGCGCGTGGTTCTCGGAGGCCCAAAGCGCGCCCAGAGCGGTTCCGAGAAAACCGCCGCCGGTCTGGAAGAGGAAACGTCGTCGCGAAACGCGGCCGCAGGGATAGATGCGGGAGTCGAACGCCGACGGTGGCACGCCGGGGTGGGCGGGGATTGGGAAAGTGCTCACCGGATGTACAGGAATTCGTCGAGATTGAAGACCATCCAGGCCAGGCCCTTGAGGCGGCTTGCGTCGCCCTGGAGGAATCCCAGCGCCACGGAACGTTCCCTGGGCGTGGGTTCGCGGCCGAGGGATCGGGCGAATCCGAGGGTCACCGCCCTGGACAAGTCTCCGGCCGCTTCCGCGGCCAGGAGTTCCCCCAGCCAGCCGGCCGCCTGGTCCGCGAACTCGCTGTTCATCAGGAAGAGGGCCTGGGGCGCGGTGACGGTCTGGGTTCGACGCGTGCACACCGCCCGCCCGTCCTCGGCGTCGAAGGTCTGAAGAAAATCGGGCATCATGTCCGCGTGGGTCTTGTAGCCGCGCGACATGTAGGCCGCGCGTCGGAGCGAGTCCGGCTCCGACTTCATGCCGTCGAAGGATCTGCCCCCCAGATCGAGATTCAGATGTCCGGACGCGGCCAGAAGGGAATCCCGGACCGGTTCCGCTTCGAGACGGCGCAACGGGAACCTCCAGAGTGTGAGATTCCCGGGATCGCTTTGCGCATTGGCCGCCACGGAATCGGGAGGGCCGGACGAGGCGCGACGGTAGGCCTCCGACAGCACGATCTCCTTGTGCAGCCATTTCATGCTGAACCCGTGGTCGACGAACTCGGAGGCGAGCCAATCGAGCAATTGCGGATGAACGGGTTCGCCGCCGAGCGCGCCGAAGTCGCTGACGGAGGCGTGGAGGCCGGAACCGAAATGCCACGCCCAGATCCGGTTCACCGCCACGCGCGCGAAAAGCGGATTCCCCGGTGCCGTCAGCCAGTCGCCGAAGGTCTCGCGTCGGCCCTGCCGGAAGTCGAGATCCGCGGGAGCGAACGGAAAGCCCGGCGGAACGGGTTGGCTGGTCTTCGGACGCTTCGGATCGCCGGTGACGAGAACATAGTTGGTCGAAGACGCCCGCTTCGGGTTTTCTTCCACGGTCCAGAACACGGGCAGCGCCTCGGGCGGCTTCAGGTCGGCGATCTGTTTCAGGTAGAGATCGTACTGCGGAATCTCCTCCGGCTTCATGACCTCTTTGATCTTCACCGGATCGATCCGGAGGATCGGGTAGTAATCGTCGTAGATCGCCTGTTCGGCGCCGGTGCGGAGTTCTTCCGGTTTTCGGATCGCGGCCTGGACGTCGGGCGGGAAGGAGGAGAGCCGCTCCTCGTACAAGCGGTCGTGATGCGGTCGGATGTATTCCCGCATCGCCCGGACCAGTCGGTCGAGGCGGGTTTCGTAGTCGTCGACCTTTCGTCCCTGTTCGAAGACCTGATCGGGCGTCGCGAGTTCGACCGGGCGCAGTTCGAGCGGGTCGAAGAGCGACTTGAACGAGTAGTACTGCGCTTGGGAGATGGGGTCGTAGAAGTGGTCGTGGCACCGCGCGCAGCCGGTGGTCATCCCGAGGAACGCCGTAGAGATCGTCTCGACCGCGGCGAAGGCGAGTTCGTGGTCGGCGTTGGCCCGGGACATCGCGCCGCGGGCGAGGAATCCGAGCGCGAACAGATCCTCGGGTCGCGGCTCCACCGGGGTGAGGTGGCCGGCCGCGGAAATGATCCGCCTGCGGGCGGCGCGGTTCCCGGTGATCTGGGCACGTGCGAACTGGTCGTAGGGCAGGTCCTGGTTCAGCGCGTTCACCACCCAATCCCGCCAGAAGTGGATTCCCGGCGCGGCCGGCATGTTCTCGTCGTGGTCAGTGTAGCGGAGGACATCGAGCCAGTGCCGGCCGTACCGCACGCCGTGTTGTTCGCTCGCCAGCAGTCGGTCGACGACGGATTCATGGGCGGACTCCGAAGTGTCGGCGAGGAACGCCGCCTGCTCTTCGATGGATGGAGGGAGGCCGGTGAGGTCCAGGGTGACGCGACGCAGCCACGTCGGTTTGTCGGCGGCTTTGAGGGGTGTCACTCCGGCGGCCCGCTGGGAAGGGCGAAGGAAGGCGTCGATGGGTCGGACCGATTGCCGGGAAGTCGAACGGTCCGGGAGCGCGGGGACGGAGGGCTTGGTGAGGGGACGAAGGGACCAGGGTTCGCGGATGGGTTGACCCGCGACGACCTCGGCGGAGGCGGGTGTTGCGAGCGCGAGGAGCAGGAGGAGGAGGAGGAGGAGGAGGAGGGTCGGGAGGATTCCGATTCCTGCGGACAGGAACCGGAGCGAGACGCCGGGCCCCGGGACCGGGTCGGGTCGTGGAACGAGTTCGGCGGAGCCTGGCGTGGTCCTCATGCGAGCCTTGGAAGATCAGCACAACCGGCGTTCCGGGGCAATCTCCCGGAAGGCTCTCCCGGAACGCCTCTCCGAGAGTCCTTCGCGAGGCGCCCGCCGTCTCACCACCAGAGGTACGTGATGTCGGGAGGCGGGGAGTGTTGCCATTTCTCGTAGCCCGGCGGGAACAGGTAGTTTTCAACGTGCCCATCACCGAAGAGCATGTTGAACGTCCGCTTTCCCTTGTAATTGTGCCAGACGCTCTTCTTGTCGCTGGGATCCCGTGTTCCGTGCCAGGGCCAGTCGCCCTGGATGATTTTTTTGGAGGCGTTGCGGGCGATCTCGCTGGTTTTCATCGGGGTCGCCTCCGGGCTTCCGCGCGGCGCCTTGCTGTCGCCGGTGACGTGTTTCGCGCGGAACCAATCGACCGCCCACAGGTTCATGTAGCTATTGCCCCAACCCTCATAGGCCGTTTTCGCCTGGGGCCAGTAGGAGTCGCCCTTGTCCGCGGGACAGCGGAACGCGGCGACATCCCCGACGAACGGATTGAGAGGGCGCGCGTTGGTCTGGATCACGCCGGGCCGCCAGGCGACCGCCTTGGCCACGGGATCGCCGCCGACCGTCTGCCAGTCGTCGTGAACCGGGTAGTTGTCCTCGTGATCATCGGCGTACATGTGGTAGCCGAGGCCGATCTGGTGCTCGTTGCTGAAGCACTTCGTCTGGTTCGCCTTCACCTTGGCCCGGGCGAGCGCGGGGAGAAGCATGCTGGCCAGAATCGCAATGATCGCGATGACGACGAGCAATTCGATCAAGGTGAAGCCTTCCCGATGGTTCACGGCTTTCATTTTGTGGAGCGTTCCCAGGCTGCCGGGCCACGCCTCCGCGCGCAACGGGTCTTTGAATCGGCCAACAAACCCCTTGCGACGGGATAGCGGGGAACCTAATTTCGTCGGCCGATTCGGTCCGAGGCCGGCTTTCGGCCGGAGCCCGGATCAACGGAACGGTTCCGAATCGGAATTCTTGGGGGTTGGTAGCTCAATGGTAGAGCAGCGGCCTTTTAAGCCGTTGGTCGTGGGTTCGAGCCCCACCCAACCCACCACTTCGAAAGCTTAGGAAAGCCGCGTCATTCCTGGCGAAAGCCCACTTCTCGGAATTCCGGCGCCAATCACGTCCAAAGGACTCCAATTGCGTTCAATGCCCGGAAAGTGACAAATACTGGCAAATCCCGGGAGATCGGTTCCGCGCCTGGTTGAACCCGCTTCCCATGCGTCCAGGGGGTGGCCGAAGAAGATTCCCATCACCCTGTCCCGATCGGGCCGCCATCATTCCCAAGGCGAAGAGGAACACCCCAAATCCCCAGTGAAGGGGTGTTCCCATCGTGTGACGCAAACTTCCGGCCCCCTGTCTCAGGCGCCCTTCTTGGCCGCCTTGGCCTTCGAGGCGTGGAATCTTGCCCAACGCGCCTTCGCGGCCGCGCCGATACGGGCCCGGCCCTCGGCGGACATCGTGCCGCGCTTGCGGCCTCGGCGACTGCCAGCGGCGCCGGGTGGGCGTCCACGGCGCCTGGGTGAGCCCGGGGCGCCCGGGGATCTGGTGCTTCCAAAAAGCCCGACCAATTCGGCCTGAAGCGTTTCGATTTCCGCGAGAATCTCCCCCGCGCGTTTGATGGATTCGGCTGTAGCGATCATTTCTTAGGGTACGGCACCCGGACGTGGGTGAAGGGGCAACCTACCTCGCGACAGGGTCAGGCCGTCAATCCATCGGTGTGGTTCATGGGGGAGGAATTCCAGGTGGAGCGGGCTCTTTCGGACGAAGCACGCCCATCCGTTTGACCACCTCGAGCGCCTGTCCTGTTTTGGTTGCCTTCAAAACCGGCCCGGCGAACGCAAATGCCGGTACCTCATCTCCACGTCATTCAACACCCACCAATCCTCACCTCCCGGCCAGTGCCTCAGCTTCCGCTTGGTGCAGGCATACCCGTATTTCCAATATGATGCCTGCGCCGTCATCGTAGGGTGGTCTGGTGTTATTGCTCTGTCTTTCCACGTCCACGTCTTCGGCTTCCTGGCCATGTGGTGGAAAACCTTCAAGACCCCGTATTCGGCGATCGTGCCGAGCGCCACGATCAGTTGGCAGTGTTGCATCCGCTGCCATAGCCACCGGTAGGGCAGCGGAACGTCACCCTCCTCGTGCTCCACGCCGATGAGGTATGAAACCCACTGCAGCCAGAATGTCCGGACGATCTGGTCGCTGCCCCTGTCGCCGCGGTTGCCGTCTTCCGGCCCTCCGCCGCGTTCGACGAAGCTGGCTTTGCAGAGATCAGTCAGGCAGCAGTGGTTAAGAGTGATGCCCGATCCCGTGAGCAGGTCGCGTAGGATCGGTTGGTAATATTCCTCGTCACGATCAACGACACACGCCTTGAATGTGGCGACGAACTTGGCGAGGCCATCAATACCGGCGTTCCTCGCATCCACGTAGTCGACCAACGGCATGACGGCATGGCGTTGGGAGTAGCCCTCGATGAACCCGTTGTAGCGCTAAAGAATCAGTCCAAATACTGCGGTTTAGTGTGTCATCGGCGCTAATTTGCATGAATCTTGAGAATTCAGGAATTCTGCAACTGCTCGAAGCACCGCAAGAATCCTTTCGCGATTCCCCGGAGAATTATTGACGTACAGGGGGCTTGGATGGGGAGATTCAAAAATCCTCAAATTGGGACGTAATTGCGCAATGTGGATTTTTCCTCGTTGAGCTTTCTGTCCGACGAGCACGATGGCTCGCAACTTGGGCAACAATTCCAAAAGCGCCCTTAGTGATTGAACGCCAACCCGAATATCGTCCGACGTTGCGGGACGAATTCGGATGGCAGAGCCAATGTACCAAGGAACTATGTTCCAAGTGATAGTACGCTTACGTGAGATTCCGGATTCCAGATTGAGTTGGAAAAAGTTCTTCGCGGTTTCGTCCGGGTTGTTGCGGGAGATAAAGCCTGACGCCACGGCCTTGGCTCCCGGTGCTTCAAGGAGGAACAACACTTCAGCAGCAATTCCGGCATCCCACGGGTCGAAATATGGAATCTGGTAATCGGAACCCATCTCGGCCCGAAGAATATCGACGAACGCAGTCAGCGGGGCAATGTGCGAAGCTCCCAACTCAGACCGCCTCGCCGTACGAGCTTCGCTGTCGCCGAGTGACTTTGGATGGTCGTCCGCCTGTCTAGTTGTCATCAAGCTGCCTGACGTTTCTGAATCCACGCACACCGGGATGTTTCAGCCACCTTCGGCGGAATCAACTGTTGAATCTTCCGATTCACTCGGCTGCGATTCTGGCCAAGGGAGTGTACGGGCTCTGTCCGTACGAGGTGCTGGAAAGGGCTGGGTTGGAGGTCGTGATGGCCGCCAGCCACAAGCAGCACATGAAGAAGACGCTGGAGCGCATGAATCTAAAGATCCAAGACGTGATCAGCAATCTGTCAGGCGTCAGCGGTCTGAGGGTGGCGGAGGCAATCCTGGTAGGGGAGCGCAACGCGGCGGCGATGGCCTTGACGAAGCGCACCGGTGATCCTTGCGCCGGTCCCGCCGGGGCGGCGCGCTTCTTCCGTCGATGATGCGAAAGGCTGACAGTCGGGCGCTCGGGGAATCGGGACCGCATTGATCTCGGTCCCGTCACCCGGACACGGGACGCAGCAGGTGGAACACGTCGGTGCGGATCAGGGATGGATCGGTGTTCCATGGGTCCTGCCAGTGGTCGTAAACCTCCCAACAGACGCCGGTCGTCTCACGCTCTTGTTGGGCGCACCATTCCCTAACGGCGGCGTGCGCGTCCGCGAGGCGGCTGTAGGGACCGAAGTGGGTGGTGGTGGCCGCGAGGCCCGACGAGAGTGACGGGAACGGTCATGCGGGCGAGGGGTGGTTGAATTGTCGAAGTGTTACGCGGCGTCCGGTGAAACGCCACCACGCGACGGCGAGACTGAGGCCGGCGAGCCCGGCGATGATCCAGGCAAGCGCCTGGAAGTATCCGAGGAACCCGGAACCCGATTCGACGGAGCCGTTGAGCGTGACGACGCCCAACGCGACCCAGAGTTCCGACCGGGTGAACACCGCGGATTGTCCCTCGACGCCCAGGGCCTTCCAGAGCTCAGGCGCGAAATCCGCGCGCAGACTGCGCAGAATCGTGATGAGCAGGTACGCGAAGACGATGGCCGCGAGGCCCGTGCCATGTCGTCGAAGCCAGCGGAGGCGGTCCTCGGAGGACATGGGGCTCCTTTCCGACCGGGCCGCGACGTCGTCGGGAGACGGGGGCGGAATGCAGGCGAGCATGGCGACAAACCCAAGCAGCGGGAGGAGAAACAGAGTTCCCGCCGCCGCGGGCATCCAGCGTTCCTCGACCCCCAAAGCCAGGAGCTTGGAGCCGACCGTCTTCGAGAAGCCGTCGGCGAGGATGAAGCTCGCGCAGAGCCCGGCGACGAAGGCCTCGGTCATTCGACGACCTTCGAGGAACCCGAGCACGAGCCCGAACACCAGCCCGAGAGGCAGGCCATTGAGGAAGAGGCAGACGATATTCAGGGGTCTGGGGGTGACCGCGAACAGCACCAGCGTGGTCTCCGCGAGCGCGAGAAGCAAAAGCAGCGTGCCCACCCGGCGATGAGGCGGGAGCGAAGCGATGACGCGGATTCCAAGGAGCTTCGAGATCGTGTATCCGAGAACCTGCGACGTGACCAACCACGCCTTGAAGCCTTCTCCGAAGGGTTCGTCGACATAGGAACCCGCCGTGAACGGTTTGCGGAGGCCGTACATGCACGCGTAAGCCCCGAAGGAAGCGATCAGGCACCAGGCTGGAAGGAGACGGGAATGAGCGAGCCACCCGCGCATGGACGGGACGCTAGCTTCCCACCGGCGTGAACTCTCCCCTTTCCAGGCGACGAATGTGTGACGACGCGTCGACCTTCGAGCCTGTCTGAAAAATCGGATGGGTCCTTCGTGTTGATGACCGGTGGGCGCGTCCCTACCTTGGGGCGCGAGTCTTGACCGAATGAAAACCAGTCGCGCGGTCGTGTTCCACGGGAAGGGAGTGCCACTCACCTTCGAGGATGTCCCGCTGCCCGAGCCGGGGGCGGGCGAAGTGCTGGTGCGAAATGAGTACGCGACGCTGTGCCGGAGTGACCTCAACACCTATTCGGGAAAGCGGACTGAGAAGACGCCGACCATTCTGGGTCACGAGGTCGTGGGAAGGATTGAGGCGATCGGTTCGGGAGTCCCCAAAAACGACCTGCGGGGTGCGGAACTCCGGGTCGGTGATCGTGTCACCTGGGCGATCTATGCTTCGAACCCCGATTCGCCGCTGGCGCGCGTGGGAATCCCGCAGAAGGCCGAGGGTCTGTTCAAGTACGGGCACGAGCGCGTTGAAACGGGTTCCCACCTGCACGGCGGGCTGGCCGAACACTGTCTCCTGCGCGCGAACACCCCGATCGCGAGGGTGGACGCCTCCGTCCCGCTTCCCTTGGTCGCCGTGGCGAACTGCGCCGTGGCGACGGTCGCGGGCGCTTTCCGCCTAGCAGGGGACGTGGCCGGATGCGAGGTGCACGTCGCGGGCGCGGGCATGCTCGGGACCATCGCTTGCGCCATGGCGCGGGTCGCGGGAGCGAAGCGCGTCACCGCGTTCGATGTCGTCGAGGAACGGCTGGAGTCGGCGCTCCGATTCGGAGCGGATCGAGGTATCCGGTTGGGGGACGCCGCCGCGGAGGAGCGGTTTGTCGTCCCGGAGCCCGCGGATGTGGCGTTCGACTTCAGTGGGGTTCCGGCGACGATGGAGGCGTTGATCGACCGGTTGGGGGTGGGAGGGACGCTGGTTCTTGTGGGGGCGACGTATCCCCAGCCGCCCATTCGGGTCCACGCCGAGCGACTCGTGCGAAGCCTCCTCACCCTCAAGGGGCTTCACAACTACAACGAGCGCGATCTCGTGGCCGCTGTGGAATTCCTTGAACGTCACCACAGCCGGTTTCCCTTCGCTGGCCTGGTCCATGATCGCTTCGGCCTGCACCAGGCGACCGAGGCGTTCGAGTACGGTCTTTCCTCCGGTGCGTATCGGGTGGGTCTTCGAATCCCACCGCGGGGGTGAGTCGTCGGGGTGTCGAATGTCACATTCCTAGGGTTGACTGAAATGTCGGCGGCGAGCGTCAATTCATCGCCAGTCCCCCCGATACGGGCTGTCCACACCCGCCCATGACGCGTCGAGCGCCATAGCGGGTTTGGCGAAGATTCAGGAGCGGGCTTTGACCTTCAATTCGGTCAGGGCCTCCTCCGACCCCAAAAGTTACGAACATGAAACGAGATTCGAAGTCAGATGCGGTGAAATCCCGCGATCCCAAGGTCGCGCGCCTCCGCGGACTCGCGAAGCAGGCGGAGCGAGTCGCCGACGCCGCGACGACCAAAGCCCGTGAAGCCAAAGCGAAAGTGAAGCAGGCGAGACGGGAGGCGAAGGATTTGCGCCGGGTGGCCCGAGAGGCCAAGAAAGCGATGAAGAAAGCCGTTCATGCGGTTGAGAAGGCCGTCTCGAAGGCCTCGACAGCGGCGAGGCCAACCCGAGGCGCCAACAAGAAGCGGAAGGTATCGCGGGCGTCATCCCGAAAACGGCGGCTCCCGGTCAAGCGAGCGACCCCATCCGCGCCGTCGGGAGACCCGGGATCCTCGGCGCTGACATGATTGACCGCCGTTTCCCGGCACGGGCGTCCGGGCCAGGCATGCCCCGCCCCGCGAGCCCGCGCGGGCGATCCAACAGGAAGTGGAAGTCGCGGATGGGCCGGCCGGGTTTCAGGCGGCGGCGACTCGGGCGGCGACTCGGGCGGCGACCAATTCCGGCATCGTCGTCACCGGGAGTGGACCGACCGACCGCGCGATTGGGCGATCGCGTCGGTAGAGGGTGATGGAGACGCGCTCGTTCCTACGGATGCATTCCTTGATGGCGTCGGGGTCCTTCGGGCAGTCGAGCACGGTTTTCCAGGAGTAGATGTGCTTCGGCTTGTGGAAGTCGCTGTTGGCGATGAAGGGCAGCCGCTTGAGGGCTACCGGCGAAAAGATGTTGTCGCGGTTCGCAATCTCCCAGGCGTCGAGCAGCGGAGCGAAGGTTTCCTGGTTCTCCCAGAGATACAGGGTGTTTTTCCCCCACTCGCTTTTCATGACGTGGGGATGGGAAGCCACCGCGAGGGCACCCTGGGAGTGGATGCGCGAGATCGTCTCCGGCAGGTCGAGATCGGGGGGGATGGGCTCACGCAGGTCGACGCCCAGAAGGTGGGCCGAACTACGGGCGCGGCATCCGTCCTTGTTGAACTCCAGACCGGCCATGACGAGCATCCGATAGCGGCGCCAGGCCCGCGCGGCTTCCCGCGCGATGACCTCGAAGTACTCAGGCACCTGGGCGGGGCTCAGGGTCAAGCCTGTCAGCCGGCTCAGCCGGCTGAGGAGGCGCCGGGGGTCCGCGATGTGATCCGTGATGCAAATGCAGTCGAAGCCGAGTCGGCCGTAGAAGTCCACGAGCTCGGTCACGGTGAGTTTGCCGTCGGAATAGGTTGTGTGCGTGTGGAAGTCGCACAGGAGCGGCTTGATGGGCGCCGAAGGAAGGAGGTTGGGAGGCGCGAGGTCCGGTTCGGGAACCCAGCCATGAAAGCTTGGCCGGCTCGCGGTGTCGGCGCCGTCCGCCAGGATCATCTCGGCGATCCGGAACACAGCCCCGGGGCGGCTCGCCCGATTCAGGCGCTCGCGCCAGTCCTTCCAGACAAGGGCCCGGTCGCTGAACGCCCGCTTGACGGCTTCGACGGTCTCGCGCCGACCGTCAACGACGCAGCCGAACCCTTGGTCGGCGATCAGTCGCGCATTGCCCTCCTCCTGGCCGGGGATGGCCTGGTTCACGATCATCGGGCAGCGCGCCGCGATGGCTTCCTGCACCGTGGCGCCTCCCGCCTTGCCAATCACCAGGTGGTGGGTGAGAAGCAGCCTCGGCATGAGTTGGGTCCATCCGTACAGCCTCACACGGTCGCCGTACGGCTCCAGGCGTTCATGGAGGCGCGCCCTCAGCCTGCTGTCCCGCCCCACCGTCACCGTCAGGCGAACCTGCGGGAGCTTCAGCAGATCCTCGAGCGTCCGCCCAAGTTTGGGCCTCGCCGCGTTCACCAGGAAGAGAAGGCGCCTGTTCGCGCGGCCGACCGGAGGATCGATCTCAGGGACGGCCTCCTCATGAAACTCCGGGCTCACCGGGAACCCGGTGACTCGGACGAGATCGGAGGAAACCCCCGCCCGGATGAGGACTTCCGCGCTCGCCTCGTTGGCGACGCAGTAACAGTCGCTGGGACTTCGGTACCACGCAGAGTTGATCGATTCGGAGTCGGTGATGATCGTGAAGAGACGGAAGGGGCGCTCCGCGTGGTCGCGGTAGAGCTCGGCGACGACGTCCGCGTAGACGGGATAGGTGGAGACCACGACGTCGGGTTGGGCTTCGTTGAGAATATCCCGAAGGGCTTCGCGGAGCCGGCTCCAGGATCCCGCCGCCGACAGACCTGGAGCGGCATCCACCAGGTTGTACACGGTCTTCCAGAGGGCGGGGGCGTGGCGGACCAGCCCCAGGTAGGCGGTGCGGGCGAGGTGGTTCAGCCGACCGTAGACCGCGTCCAGAAGATCCAGCATTTCGACCTGACATCCATCGGGCGCCAGGCTTTCCAAAGCGCCGCGGAGATTTCTGGCGGCCGCGCTATGACCATCCCCGAATCTTGCAGTCAGGATGAGCACCTTCACCCCCATATCCTGATCGCGTCCGGGTGACGGTCCTGCGGCCCGCCTGTGAACAAGTATTCACAAATCGGCTTCCGGCAGGTTTCGGCGCGCCCTGAGTCCCGGGGGGGAAAGTCGCCGAGCGCGGCACGGTGCCTGATTTTTAGGCTCGCGACGGCCGCCGTTCGTCGCCTAACACGGGAGTGTTCCACCGGCACCCAAGCCAATACGCCTAGACGCCATGAAGCCATTTCCATCGCCATCGTCATCGCCATCCCTGTCCCGTCGTTCCTTCACCAAGGCTTCCGCCCTTGCCTTGGGGGCGATCGCCACGACGCCATTCAACATCCTTTCAGCCGCCAACGCGGGCGACAAAGTCCGGTTCGTGCAGATTGGCTGCGGCGGCCGCGGCATTGGCGCCCATCTCCCCGCGGCGAAGGCGGAGCACCTCGTGGCGATCGTCGACGTCGACGAGGCGCGTCACGCGACCGCCCGGAAATGGGTCCAGGCCAACGGGGGCTCGGGCGAACACCTCCAGGTCTTCACGGATTACAGGAAAATGTTCGACAAGGTGGGAAAGGACATCGACGCGGTGTTCATCGCCTCGCCGAACCACCACCACGCGTTGCCCTCGCTGATCGCCATGCAGCTCGGAAAGAGCGTGTACTGCGAGAAGCCGGTCTGCCATGACATCGGGGAAGCCCGCGCGATGCGCGCGATGGCCGCCCGGACGAAGGTGGCGACCCAGATGGGGAATCAGGGCCATTGCGACGAGGGCTACCGTCGTCTCTGCGAGTATCTGTGGTCCGGGGTCATCGGCGACGTCACCGAGACCCACAGCTGGACGAACCGCGCCAACGGCGGCGAGGGGCCGCGTCCACCAAAGGCGCCCGTTCCGACCGGACTGCACTGGGATGAATGGATCGGACCGGCGCCCTACCGGGACTTCCACGACGACCTTCATCCGCACGAGTGGCATGGCTGGTACGACTTCGGCAACGGTTCCATCGGCAACATGGGATGCCACGTTCTCGACGGCGTCTTCTGGGCCCTCAAATGCGATCACCCCACCAGCATCGAGGCCGAACAATTGCGGGGCGGCAGCGACGAGCGCTACCCCACCGGGAGCAAGGTCCGATGGGACATCCCGGCGCGCGAAGGCATGCCCGCCCTCAAGGCCTACTGGTACGAGGGCCTGAATGCGACGACGACCGGCAAGCCTTCGGGGTCGCTGCGAGCCGTGAAAGGGGACGACCGAAACCTGCCGGCATTGCTGCTCGATCTGCGCCGTCAATATCCGGATGAAGGGCTGGATTCGGGCGACAGCGGAACCCTCTACGTCGGCACGAAAGGCGTCATTTTCACGGGCACGTACGGCGACAAAATGCACATCGTTCCGTATTCCAAAATGGAGGAAACGCCGGCGCCCCCGAAGACGCTTCCCAGGCCCAGGAACATCTTCGCGGACTTCCTGGACGCGGTTCGCGCGGGCAAGACGGAGACCGCCGTGCCCTTTGACTACGGGACGCGCCTCACGGAGTTCTCCATCCTCGGCAATCTCGCGATGAAGGCGGGCCAGGGCACGAAGGTCATGTGGGACGGACCGGGGATGCGGGTGACCAATCTGCCGGATCTCAACGCCTGGGTTCAACGACCTTCCAGGAAGGGATGGACCGCCTGATGCGACGGATCCGGCGGGCGGGAGGCCACCCCGGGACGGATCTTGACAGGTCGACTCGGTGCCCCGAGAAGGGATGCGTTGGCCCGCGTTCGAACTCCCCGGCGGACGTCGGATACCGAAAAAGCTGGGAGAGCGGCCGTGGGGAACGACCTCAATGCACAACTCAGGCCTATGTGTCATGCCGTGTGAATTCTGACGCGAGGTGGCCATCAGAATCCAATTCAAGCTCATGAATGCTCATCGAACCCATCCGCCTATTTCCTCGGGGTTTCGGGCGGCCATCCTGGCGACCCTTGCGTGGGCGTTGACCATGGCGTCGGCTTCGGCGGCCGTCATCTGGACCGGACCCACGACCACTTTTTCCAAGGCGGCCTACGCCGACTACACCTTGGCGGCCAATCAGGATCGGATCACGGACAACATCTGGTTGACCCGAAAGGATACCCAGGGACTGTTCAACATCGCTTCGGAAGCGACGTACTCGTTCATCTCCTCGCCCGCTGGAACCGAATGGGCTTACGGGTCGTTGGAGGACTGGGCCAGCCTCTCGTACACCACCTGGGGGGACCTTTCCGGGTACACGCCCCCTACGATGGTGGGTAAGGACGCGGTCCTGCACCTGATCACGGAGGACATCTACCTCGGGATCCGGTTTCTCTCCTGGACATCGGGCGAGGCTGGGGGAGGCCCCGGAGGAGGCGCCTTCAGCTACGAACGAACCACCGCGGCGGCGATTCCCGAACTCGAAGCGACCAGCCTGATGATGGGCGCCGTGCTCTTCGGCGGAGCGATCGTGATCCGTCGCTGGCGTCGTGCGTCCGCCTGATGTGCCTCAGGTGCGCGGTTGATCGGACCGATGTTATCGCGGCGGTGCCGCCTTCAGTGCGGTCAGTATCCGCTGACGCAGCGGATCCCGTGGGTTGAGGGCAAGCGCCTGATTCAGGACGACCGCCGCTTCGTCGGCGTGGTTTTCCGCGCGGAGCACAACGGCGAGTCCCAGGTAGGCTTCGACCAGATTGGGTTTCAGCCGGATCGCCTCTCGGAACGCCGATATCGAGGCCGCGCGGTCTTCGCTCCCGAGGCTGAGTCCGAGGTTGTACCAGCCTTCGGCGAGGTTGGGCTTGGTCCGGAGGGCGGCCTGAAAGGCGTTGCGCGCCTCCGCATTCCGTCCGCGCGCCAGGCAGACCACTCCGAGTTGCATATGGGCTTCGAGCATTCCGGGTGACCGGCTGATCGCCTGCTTGAGCACGGATTCAGCGCCTTGGAGATCGCCGAGACGGTGTCGGGCGCGACCCAGGAAAAACCGGGCGCGATCGGAGTCCGGATAGGCGCCAAGAGTCTTCTCGAGGAGCTTCGCCGCGTCGCCGACTCGACCCGCCTGGATCCACTCGTCGGCTCGATCGATCCACGTGTTCTCACCCGTCTTGAGGGAATCGATCTTTTCCCTGAATGGGTCGGTCCAGGCGAGGTCGTCCGGCAACTGGTTCAACCGCGAGGTCAGACGTTCCACTTCGGCCGCTCGATCGAGCCGCTGATGAAGTGCGAGAAGCAGTCGGTATGCGGCCTTGCGAGTTGCCGGATCGCGGCCGGCCTCCTCGAGCAGGCGCACCGATTCGTCCGGTTGGCCGACGGCGGCGGCGATCTTGCCGAGGCCGAGGGCGGCGGGACCCGAATCGGAGCGATGGGTACGGACTTGCTGGTAAAGGGTCCTGGCTTCGGCATGAGACCCGAGTTGAAAGAGGATTTCGGCGAGTTTCACCCGCGTGGCTTCCCAGGCACCCGGTTCGGCGCTGGTGGGCGTGGGAATGAGATCAACGGCGCGACGCAGTTGGGCGACCGCGCCCGCGGGGTCCTCGACGCTCCGGGCAAGCCCGGCAACGTAGGGCCAGCGAGGATCCTGGGGAGCGAGCGTCTCGGCCTGGAGCAGGCATTCCAGGGCCGGATTGAATAGCTCGTGGGCGAAAAGGACCATGCCCAGATCGCCCCAGGTCTCAGGGGATCCCGGCGCCGCGAGGATTGACCGCCGTGCCTCGACGATCGCCGCCGAGATGACGGGATCAAAGCCCGTGGTGTCCACGATCGGGGGCGCCGGATCGGCGACGGGTTCATCACGCGCCTTCTCCCGGCCGATGAAGAAGAAAGCGGCCGCGACGGCGATTCCCATGCCCACGGCGGCGAAGGCGAGAAGGATTCCCGCCCAGCTTCGTGACGTTTTCCGACGGGGGTTCATGGGCGGCTGGTACCGTCGGCGGGATTCTGGACGGGGCGCCCTGTTGCCTGGCGCAGGGTCAGGATCTGGTTGGCGTCGAAGGGTCCGAACTCTTCTTCGCTGCCGTCCGGCCAAACGACGTTCACCGAGTCGACGCGGGTGAGGGAGCCAAGGCCGAAATGCACGCGGGGATCATGGCTGCAAAGATAGCTGTGGGAGGGATTCACCCAGGCAGTCCGGATGAATCCGCCGGCGTCGATTCGGATCGTGGCGCCGTACGCGTCCCGGTCGCCATGCCCGGGAAGACGGGCATGAATCGTGAGCCAGTGACCGCGGGGTGCGGAGTTGTGAAAGACCCGGACCGGCGCCGCGATACGCGTGACCACCAGGTCGGGTCCGCCGTCGTTGTCGAGGTCACCCACGGCAAGTCCACGGGCGACGGCGGCGGTTCCGGTGAAGGACAAATGTTGATCCGACACGTCGGTGAAGGTTCCTCGGCCGTCGTTCAGTAGAATCTGGCTTCGTTGTTCGAAGCCGTTCCAAAAGGGATCACTGTTCGCCTTGCCGCGCGGAGGCGGCGGAATCGACTGCCGCTTGATCGCCCCGTTGGCGATCGCGAGGTCGAGAGCGCCATCGTTGTCGAGGTCGGCGAACACCGCGCCGAATCCTGTCCCGCGCCAACGGGAAGCCGCGACCCTGGTCTGGCTCGTGCGATCCTGGAACAACCCTCGCGGACCCTGCTTCCAAAGGGCGTGGGTCTCGGTGTGCAGGTGGGTGATCAGGATGTCGAAGAGGTTGTCGCCATCGACGTCGCCGAGGGCGACGCCCATGTTCGCCTGGGTGCCCCCCATCTCATTGAACGCGACGCCCCGCCGGGCGGCCTCCTCGGTGAACGTGCCATCCCGTTGGTTGACCAGAAGCCAGTTCATCTGCCCGTCGTTCGCAATCAGCAAGTCCGGCCAGCGATCGCCGGTCGCGTCGGCGCACACCACGCCGAGGCCGGGACCGGCCAGTTGCGCCAATCCCGCCCGTACCGTGGTGTCCTCGAAACGGACGAAGCCGGTTCCATCCTCCGCGGACGGACCGAGGTTGCGGAACAGCCTCGGAGCGACTCCCGGGAAACCGGACGGCCCGCAGTAGGTCCTTCGTCCCTGCGGGTCGTGGCAGTGGTTGGACTCCGAGTAGTCGATGTAGTTCACGACGACGCAGTCGAGCCAGCCGTCGCGATCGTAGTCAACGAATGCGACCGAAGATCCCCAATGGGGATTGATGATGCCGGCCCCCCCGGGCCTCTCCTCGAACCGCCCCCCACCGAGGTTGCGGAACAGCCGCGCCCGATCGACCTCGGTGATGAGAACATCCGGTCGGCCGTCGTTGTTGACGTCGCCGACGGCCACGCCCATTCCACGTCCCGGCAGATTGAGACCGCTGCCTTCGCTGACGTTGAGGAAGCTGCCGTCGTCGCCCTGATGGTAGAGCTGATGCCTGGCCGTTGAATCCGGGCCCGCGTTCTGTAGGAGGAAAAGATCCATGCGCCCGTCGGAATCGAAATCGAAGATCGCGACACCCGAACCCAGTGACTCGGGCATGTAGTACGACCCGACCGGGCCGACGGCATGGACGAAATCGACCCCCAATCGGTCGGTGATGTCCTCCAGCCAGTCCGCAGCGGGCGGCGGGGTCGTCAGAGACGGCGGGGAACCAGACTTCGGTGGGTGCTTGGCGTCGCAACCCGCGAGGGCCAACCCCAGCAGGAGCCATGAAACCCGGGCTCGAAGGAGAAGGGGCAACGCGGTCTTCCTGGATGGATGCATCGGCGGGTGGGCTTCGAGGGCGGGGCCGCGGGTCATGAAGGGCGGGGTGGCCGTGGTCAAGGAACTCGTGCCGGGGCCCCGACCGGAACGCCAGAACCCGGTCGTCTATCCATCAACCGATGGCGTCCGAACAACGAAGTGATAATGACGGCTTTCCTGGGACTCATCGGCTTCAGGTTCAAGCAATTTCATCACATAAAGCTTGTCAATTTTACATTGTTATGATGTTTCGTGCCTGCCCCAGTAGAAAATTGGCTCCCGGGTCGCGTTGTGATCTGTGATCTACCCCGTGGCCACCGAAGGGGCGCGGAACTTGGTGTCGTCGACGGTGCGGTAGTGGGTCGGATGGTCGGGCAGTTGCGTGGAAGGCCGCTGTGTTCTCAACCCAAACTCCTCATTCTCGATTATGGATCGCGTTTCTCCGAAAACCTCGCGTTGGCTGGCGTTCCTTGCGTTCAGCGTCTGTTTCTCGGGGCTCCCAGTGGTGGCGCAGTCTCCCGTGACCGTGCCGGCCTCGGTCGCGGTCAGTCCCCGGGTGACAACTGTGGGAACCGGCCTGAATGGGGAGTACTGGTTGCGTCCTCCCACGTCCATTGGAACCGATGGCGCGACGGTCCGGGCCAATGGGATCGACCGGCAGATCCGGGATTTTGGTCTTCCGTCGGGGACTTTCCAGGCTGGGCGTCTGACCTACACGGGCAACGATCTGACGCCGATTGCCGACTGGTTGGCGACCGACGCGGGCTCGTTCAAGGGCGGCGCGGGCGACCTGGATGACGCGGCATTTCGGTTCACCGGTTATATCAACGTCAACGCGGCGGGTCCTGTGCAATTGGGAACCACTTCGGACGACGGTTCTCGGATCAACATCGGCGGTCTCGACATCGTCAACAATGACGGCAGCCACGGCGACGCCACGGTGGATGTCGCGGTCAATTTCGAGGCGGCGGGGCTTTATCCCATCGAAGTCACCTACTTCAACGGGGATTGGACCAGTGACAACTCGCCGGACGGCAGTCCGGAAGGGGTGAATCATTCCGGGAATCCGGATCCGAGCGTTCATGGCGGCGCCAATTTCCACCTGCGGGTGAACGGCGCGACGGTGACCGCAACGACGCTTCGGATGTTCCATACGACGGCTCCGGTGGCCTTTGTGCCACCCGAGCTTGCCGTTCTACCGCCCCTGACCACGGCCGGCGGATCGCTGCGGGGCGAGTATTGGCAACGACCCGTGAATTCGATTCTGGGTGACGGAGCGGTCAACCGTGAGAACGGAGTCGACCGTCAGATCAGAGGATTCGGGTCGCCGTCCGGGGTTTTCGAGGCCAAGCAGATGGCTTACACGGGGAACGATCTGACCGAAGTGGGGCCATGGCTTTCCTCGGATGGAGCCTCCTTCTCGGGCACGGCGGGGAACCTCGATGACGGCGCCTTTCGCTTCACCGGCTTCCTGAATGTGACCAGTCCGGGCACCCTCAATCTTGGGACGATCTCGGACGACGGGTCGCGCATCCGAATCGCCGGAATCGACATCATCAACAACGACGGCAGCCATGGTGACCAGACCATGGATACCAACGTGAACTTCAGCGCCTCCGGCCTGTACCCGATCGAGGTGACCTACTACAACGGGGATTGGACGAGTGACAACTCACCGGACGGCAGTCCGGAAGGGGTGAACCATTCGGGAAACCCCGATCCATCGGTTCACGGTGGCGCGAACTTCACTCTGAGGGTCGACGGCGCGACCGTCACCGCGGCTCGAATGGGAATGTTTCATGCCACCGCGCCGGTGGCCTTGGTTCCGCCCGAGGCGGCTGTTCGGGGGCCGCGCGGTGACGCGGGTGGAGGCCTGACCGGCGAGTACTGGTTGCGCCCGCCGGTGTCGATTCTCACCGATGGCGCGGCCAATCGGGACAACGGGATCGACCGTCAGATTCGTCGGTTTGGCAGGGCTCAGGGGACTTTCCTGGCGACGGGTTGGTCCTACACGGGGAATGACCTCACGGACGTGGCGGCCTGGCTGGGCGGTGACGCCGGTTCGTTTGTGGGGTCGGCTGGGAACCTGGACGAAGGCGCTTTCCGTTTCTCGGGCTATGTCAGCGTTCCGGGACCGCAGACGATCAATCTTGGCACGACCTCGGATGATGGGTCCCGGATCACCGTTGCCGGCCTCGACGTCGTCAACAACGACGGAAGCCATGGCGATGCCACGGTGGACGGCAACGTCAACTTCGGCGCGGCGGGGCTGTACCCGATCGAGATCACCTATTTCAACGGTGACTGGACGAGTGACAACTCGCCCGACGGCAGTCCCGCGGGGGTGAATCACTCCGGCAATCCCGATCCGTCCGTCCATGGCGGTGCTAATTTCCACCTGCGCTCGGGCGGAGCGGCGATCAACGCGGCGACGAAGGCGATGCTTCACCCGATGCTGATCACGCGGGTGGCGGAAACGGGTGGCGACAACGAGGCGACCGACACGATCGTGGCCCAATGGACGGGTCAGACCTTCATCAATGGGGTTGCCAACGAACCTTTGCCGGGCACTCCGCTGGATGCCGCGCACACGGTGGGTTGGCTTGGGAACCACTCCCCGGCTTTCGTGGATCGCAACCACCGCTACACGAACGCCTCCGATACCGTGTCCATCCCGTCCTACCTGCGGAACGGCGAGTACATCCTGTCGGGGAACGACAATCGCGACAACGCGTCGTACGTCCTGGATGTCACCGTGTCGGAGATGGTGGACGCGTACCTGCTGGTCGACAACCGGTTGGGCGATCCCAACGGACCGAACACGACTCCGCCGGCCTTCGGTCCGACGCGCATGCAATGGGTTCTCGACGAGGGCTGGGCTCCGAAGATGACGGGAGCCAACCGCACCGGCGATCCCGCCGCGCCGGACGAGATCGGCATCGACGAAGGCGCCGATGGTACGATCAATCAGTGGTACTCCGTGTATGTGAAATCATTCCCGGCTGGGACCTTCAAACTCAGGCAGGCGGACAACGCCGGCCAGAACATGTATGGCGTGGTGGTCACCCATCACGTGGCGGCACCGGTGGCGGCGACTCTGGAGATTGCGCGCGACGGGGCGGCCCTCGTCGTGCGATTCCCCGCCGGCTACCGACTGCAACGGGCGGAGAGTCTGACGGCGCCCATCTCGTGGACCGAAGTCAGCACCGTGTCTCCCTACACCATTCCCGCGGGAGCCGCGGCTGGATACTTCCGGGGCATTTCTCCCTGAAATAACAAAGAGCGTGGTCCGCGGAGCACTTGGGCGCCGCGCAGCGCCGCCCCTTTGAGCCCGAGACTAGGGCGGAAGCAGGGCCTGGATGCGTCGGGTGAGGTCGGGGGCGCCCCCTTTGTCCTTGGCGAGTTGGTAGGCCTGCCGGGCGCCGGCGAGATCCCCGAGCAGGACGAGCGCCGTGGCCTGATCGAGAAGCAGGGTGGCGTCTGGACGCGCGGGGTTCAACAGCGTCCCGATCTCCGCGAGCGCGGCCCGAAGATCCTCCTCGCCGCCCTTCCGGTCGCCGAGGCCCAGTCGGGCGCGGCCGCGCCGAACGAGCCAGGCTTCCTTGAGACGCGACGAATCCAGTTCGGGTTCGATGGCTTTCAAGGCGATGGCGAATTCCTTCGCGTCGAGCAGGGCCTCGATCCGCTCGATGGCGAGAACGCCCGCTCCCGTTTCGGTGAGACCGGCTTCGAGTCCCGCGATCCGATCCTTGTGAAGCTTCAACCGCCGCTGGAGATCGCTCCGCAGGAGGTACCACTCGGGATTCCTCGGATGAAGGCCAATGGCGGCTTGGCAGTCCTCGAGGGCACGGCGGTCGCGGTCCTTGGACCGTAACAATTCGGCCCTGAGGATCAGCAAGCCTCCGCGGTCGATCGGTTCCTCGATCCCGAGGCGAAGCGCGCGGGACACGGTCGCGATCGCGTCGTCGGTCTTGCCATTGAGCGACTGGAGACGGCCGAGTTCGCGGAAGGCGTGGATCGAATTCGGATCGAGCTGGAGGGCGCGTTCGAGGTCGTGGATCGCCTCGGTGTATTTGCCGAGGACTCCGTACTCGATGGCGCGTTCGATGAGCAGGTCCGGGGAGTCGCCGCGGGCCTTGAGCAGCGCGGTGAGTTCCTCGATCTCGTGCTCGGGCCCCTCATGGGCGAGGAGTCGGAGTTCGAAGGGGAGCGGGCCCGCGGAGGCCCATCCGAGGCAAAGTCCCAGGACCCATCCGGGAAGGCGGCGGCGCGAGGCGGACGGGGACGAAGGCTGGCGGTGGGGCATGGGGTCAGTCCTCGAGGATCAGGATCGGGTCCGCGCGAAGATCGCCGCTGTCGAGCGTCTCATTGTGGACTTCGATGGCGAGGACATTGGAGCCGTCGCGGAGGTATTTGTGGGAATCCTTGAGGACGAAATATCTGCGGCCGGAGCGTTTCTCGCTTCGGGCGGTGATCTTCTGGGCGTTGCGGCCGCTGCTGCGTCCGACGCCCACGCGGGCGACTTCGCGACCGTTCAAATACGCGATGAAGGCGTCGTCGTAGTCAATCCAGAGGCCGAGTTCCGTGACGCGATCGGCCTGCGAAATTTCGAAGGATCGGCGCATGTAGAGCGTGGCGTGTTTGTCCGCCATTGCATCGAGGGAGGTCCTGTGCCGACCAGGCCCGAAACCGAATCCGCTTTCGCCGGTGGGCCAACTGGCGGCGTCGAATTCGGGTTGCGTCCAGTCCGAGCCGCGGGGAAGGGGATCGAAGGCGTAGCGCCACCGGGCGCCTTCGGGAATGAGGACGCGATGATCGACCGGGGGAGTCGACGGATTGGACAGGGATTTGGTGGGTTTGACGTAGGCGGGCGGCTGCCAGGGTAGCGCCAGTCGGACCGGGGACACCTTCCCGCGCTTGACGACGCTGAACAGGTCTCGGCTGACACCCTCCCGGTTGATCATGCGAGCGACCAGGGTGTCGCCGTGGACATCGACGATGACGGATCCGTGTTCGACGACGATCTTTCGCATGACGGGGATATTTCCCACCCAGCCCAGGCTTGCGCCGGCATTGCCGGCGACGACCTGGACGGTGCCCTCGTGCGGGTGGATTCCGGAGCTCTTGCGGTAGGCGCCGTCGCTCGTGGGATCCCCGTCGCCGTCATCGAGGATGACGTTCTCCGAAACCGTGGGGGTCGCGTAGGCTCCGTCCATGAGCATGGACCGTTCATAGACGTGTGAATGCCCGGTGAGGACGAGGTCGACGCCGCCCTGTTCGATGACTGGCATGACGAGTTCCCGCATTTCGGTGAGGTCCTTCTCCTTGTCGCTGTCGTGGCTTCCCTTGGTGTACGGGGGGTGGTGCCAGTAGGCGATCAGCCAATCGGCCTTGGTTTTCTCGAGGTCCGCCTTCAACCAGCGGGCCATGGGTTCGCCGGGACGACGGTCGAGGTCGTGGGAGTTGAGGCAGATGAAGTGGATGTTGGCGTAGTCGAATGAGTAATAGGCCTCGGTGCCGGACGCGAGGCCGCCGGATTCCCCGCGGGTCGGGACCACATAGGCGTCGTAGTAGGGGCCGATGCCCGTGCGGCCGTTGGACGTGTGACCTTCGTGATTTCCCATGGTGGGCCAGCACACCTTGTGGCGGAGGGTCTGGTCGTAGGATTCGAAGAACCGGCTCTGAAACTCCATGTCGCGACCGACGCCGTAGGCCATGTCCCCGACATGAATCCAGAAGTCGAGGGGATGATTCTCGCGTTCCACCGTCGCCCGCATGGCTTGATGCACGGCGGACTGCTGCTCGCGGCCGGTGCCGCCGTCGCCGATGACCCAGACACGGACGGGCCCGGACGAACCCGGGGTGGGATGGGTCGTGAACTGGTAGGACGGATCCGGCGGCGTCAGCCGTCGGTCGCCGTCGTAGATCGCGTAGAAATACGTCGTGGACGGGGAGAGGTCCGGGATGCGGGCCTCGTACTGGAAGGTTCCCACGGGTGCCGAATGCAGTTTCGGGAGCAGGAGATTGGCTTCGGTGCGGAGGGAGGCCCAGCGCTCGGGCAACGTCTGGCCGTTCGTGCCGAGGGACGCGCGGACCACGATGTCGGAGAGACGCGCCTCCTGGTTCAGGTGGAGCGAGTCCCGTCCGAATCGAACCCGGGGTTGAATTGGCCCGACCGTTCTCCACACCACGTGCATGAGGTTCGGTCCGGCGAACTGAAGATAGGGAGCGCGCGCGAACGGCTCGGGTGGATTGGTGGCGAAACTCTCGGCCACCGTGGCCAGGAGGACGACGGCCGCGAAGACGGTGGGGGCGTACCGGCGACCGGGAGGAAGCGAGGCCGATTGCATGGGCGGCATCCTAGGGAGTGGCCTCGGAAGGTCAAAGATCGGATCCGGCGACTCGGATTGGTGGCGGAGTTCGAGGGAATCGGGGGTTGCCGCTTGCCATGACCTTCGTCCGCCCTACCATCGCGCCACATTGGCACGCCACCGGCAGGTCCGGCCGTGTCCACGGCATGGCATGATCCGGTCGTTCGCGTTCACCACCAAAGGAGGGCTTCACAGTCAGGACATCGCACCGTTCCTGATGCCCACGCTCCTTTCGGACACGAATCTTTTCCTCTGGATCGATATCGAAGCGGCGACTCCCGAGGAGGCCCGGATGGTTCTGGGCGAGATCTTCCATTTCCACGCGCTCTCGATCGAGGATTGTGTCGCCGAATCGCCGTCCCCGAAGGTCGAGGAGTACTTCCCGAAGGAGGAGGATCGGTTCTCCCCCTACCTGTTCATGGTGGTGCATGCCGTGGACTACAGCCGCAAGGACGGCGTGTTCGCGACGACCGAGCTGAACTTCTTCCTGGGCAAGAACTTCCTCGTCACCTACCACGACCAGCCCATGCGAAGCGTTCAGATGGTCGAGGACCGGTGTCGCAAGGGGACGATCCACGTGGCGCGGGCGCCCGACCGGGTCGCGCACACCCTCCTCGACGCCATCGTCGACAACTACAAGCCGGCGTTGGAGGAGTTGGCCTTTGAGATCGCGGAACTCGAACAGGAAGTCGTCGAGCGGCAGGATCGGCAGATCATCAGCCGGATTCTCAGGGTCAAGAAGGAGGTGCTCCATCTCCGGCAGATCATCGGGCCGCAGCGGGAAGTCCTGGCTCGGTTCGCGCGCAACGAATTCAAGCTGGTTCGCGCGCATCTCGTTCCCTATTTCCGCGATGTCTACGACGCGCTCTTCACGATCGGCGAACGCGCCCAGGCCTACGCGGATTCCCTCACCAACCTCCTCCAGGTCTACGTCAACATGTCGAGCCACCGGACCGGGGAGGTCATCAAGCTGCTGACGCTGATCACCATCCTGACGACGCCGCTCACGCTCATCGGGACCTGGTACGGAATGAACTTCGACACCATGCCGGAGGTCAAAAGCCCGTTCGGATACACCTACGTCATCGGGCTCACCGTCCTCACCACCGGCGCCACATTCTACTATTTCAAGCGAAAGGGCTGGCTCTGATCCGATTCGATCCAACCCGTTGACGCGACCCACGGATGCCGCCCCAGAAAACCAGCTTCGTCGACAAGGTCCTCGGCCGCCTGACCCGGCTCGACAGCGAGAACGTGCGGGCGCTGATGCGGCGGCTGGCCGAGGAGCGGAGCCTGCTCGAGACGGTCTTCAACATCGTCGAGGACGGCATCGTGGTGGTCGCGGACGATGGCCGGGTGCTTTACCTCAACCAGGGCGCCATGCGGCTGCTCGGGTTGCCGGAGAACACGCGCGCGGACGGGCAGTCGATTCAGCAGATCCTGCCCGAACTCGACTGGTCGAAGCTCCGCGACCTGGACCGTCGCGGAGGCGCCCAGGTGGTGCGGCAGGAATTCGAAGTGGCCTGGCCGCGCCCGCGGTTTTTCCGCCTGTTCGCGGCGCCCATCGACGGCGAGACCGCGGGCAGCGCTGGGATCGCGCTGGTGCTCAACGACGCGACCGAGGCCCGGCAGAAGGAGTTCGAGAACGTCGAAAGCGAACGGCTTCAGGCCCTGACCCTTC
This sequence comes from Limisphaerales bacterium, assembly GCA_050250555.1. Classification (GTDB taxonomy): domain Bacteria; phylum Verrucomicrobiota; class Verrucomicrobiia; order Limisphaerales; family CAIMTB01; genus CAIMTB01. The sequence goes on along the minus strand of JBFWOK010000005.1, from coordinate 63,240 downwards.
TTGCGGCGTCCCTGGCGCACGAAATCGGAAATCCCCTCAACGCGCTCAACATCCATCTCCAGCTCATGGAGCGTGAATTGCGCAAGCTGCGCACCGAGCTGGTCGCGCTCCGGAATCACAGTCCGCGCGCCGCCCGACCCCGGCCGCATCAGCTGGGCGCGGAACAGGCCGCGTTCACGTGCCTGGACCGGCTCCAGGATTTCACGGGGGTCGCCCGCGGCGAGATCGGGCGCCTCGTCTACATTGTCAGCCAGTTCCTTCAGGCCCTTCGACCCAGCGCGCCGAAGCATCGGGCCGCCGACCTGAACGCCACGGTGCGCGAAACGCTGGAACTCCTGCGACCGGAACTCGAAAACCGCGGGCTGCTGGAGGTCGAGGAACTCGACTCTTCCTTGCCCCAGGGGTGGTTCGATCCCGACCAGGTGAAGCAGGTCCTCGTCAACCTCATCCGCAACGCCATGCAGGCGATGACGCGGGGGGGAACGCTGACGCTCGCGACGGGGAGCCACGCGGAAGGTCTTTGGTTCAGCGTCGCCGACACCGGCGGCGGGATCCCCCAGGAGACGATGAACCGACTCTTCAAACCGTTTCACACCACGAAGAAGAAGGGCACCGGGCTTGGACTCATGATCGTCCAGCGCATCGTCCGGGATCACCACGGCCGCATCGACGTCGAGAGCCATGTCGGCCGGGGAACCCGCTTCCGGATCTGGCTTCCCGGTCCGCCCCAGGTCCGTCTCCTTGCCGAACCCACGACGCTGTGAACGAGCCCACCCTCCTCATCGTCGACGACGAAAGGACGACCCGCGACGGACTCCGGCTGGCGCTGGAGGATCGCTACGATGTGTTCATCGCCGACGATGCGTCGTCCGCCATCGATCTTCTCGAGCGGGAGCGCTTCGATGTGCTGCTCACCGATCTCCGGCTTCCGCAGGGGGACGGCCTGAAGCTGATCGAGCGCGCCAAATCCCTCGCGAAACCGCCCGTCTGCATTCTCATGACGGCGTACGGCTCCGACGAGACGATCGTCGACGCGATGAAGCGGGGCGCGGACGACTACATCGCGAAGGGGCGGATGGAGATCGACCTGCTGGAGCTGAAGATTGAGAAGGCCCTGCGTTCGAGGAAGCTCGAGTCGGAGAACACGGCGCTGCACCGCCAGCTCGACTCGCGGTACGGGCTCGACCATATCGTGGGGAATTCACCGGCCATGAGGGAGGTCCTTGACACGGTGCGGCAGGTCGCCGACTCGCGGGCCACGGTCCTCATCCGTGGGGAGAGCGGCACGGGCAAGGAACTCATCGCACGGGCCATTCACCAGCTGAGTCCGCGGTCGAAGGGCCCCCTGGTCATCGTCCACGGTGGCGCGCTTGCGCCAACCCTCCTGGAGAGCGAGCTTTTCGGCCATGAGAAGGGGGCCTTCACCGGGGCGCACGAGCGGAGGATCGGCCGCTTCGAACAGGCCCAGGGGGGGACCCTGTTCCTGGACGAGATCGGGGAGATCGACGCGACGCTTCAGGTCAAGCTCCTGCGGTTCCTGGATGTCCGGACGTTCGAGCGCGTGGGGTCGAGCAAGACGCTCACGGCCGACGTCCGGCTCATCACCGCGACGAACCGCGACCTCCAGGAAATGGTGCGGGAGGGACAATTCCGGAAGGACCTCTACTATCGTCTCTGCGTGGTGGAGGTGTTGCTCCCGTCGCTTCGCGAACGACCGACCGACATCCCGCTCCTGGCGGCGGCGTTCCTCGCGGAATCGGCGCAGGCGAACGGCAAATCGATCACGGGATTCAGCGCCGAAGCCCTCGACGCGATCCAGTCGCATTCGTGGCCGGGAAACGTCCGGGAACTGCGGGCGGCCGTCGAAAGGGCGGTTGTTCTGTCGCGGGATTCGGTGGTGGCCCTGCGCGATCTGCCGCCGGACGTTCGCCAGCCGCGGGCGGGCACCACGGTTTCGGGACCGGCTGGGACCGCGTCGGGCGCCCCGCCGCAGGAAGGGCCGATGACCATCCACGACGCCGAGCGCCAGCTCATCGCCGAGGCCCTCCGGGAAACCGGTGGCAACCGGACCGAAGCGGCGCGCCGCATCGGAATGAGCCGCCGCACCCTTCACCGCAAACTCCACGAGTACCATCTGGAAGGCTTTTGAATCATGCCCCGCTTACAGGAACTCATCCACGCCCTCGAAGTTGGCGCCGGCGCCCGGTACCTCCGGATCGTCGCCATCTTCCTCGGGATCGTCACCGTCTCCGTCGCGTACAATCTCAGGGAGTTCAAGAACTTCCATTCGGAGGAGGCCATGGACGCGGCCCAGGTGGCGCGGAATCTCGCCGAGGGACGGGGATTCACCACGCGGTGCATCCGCCCGCTCTCGATGGGAGTGCTCATTCAGAACCGGGAGGATCGGTCGCCCATGATCAAGGGCACCGAACACCCCGACCTCGCCAACCCGCCGCTGTACCCCCTGGTGCTGGCGGGTTTCATGAAGATCCCGGGCCTGTTCAATCATGAGATCGCGTCCCAGAAGGAATCGGTCTTCCGCCGGCACCAGCCCGATTTTGTGATCGCGTTCATCAACCAGGGATTCTTCTTCATCGCGGTCATCCTCTCCTGGCGCCTGGCGCGTCGCCTCTTCGACGACCGGGTCGCGCTGCTCACGGCGCTCGCGCTGATCGGGTGCGATCTCCTCTGGCAGTTCAGCGCCTCCGGCCTGCCCACGATGCTGGCGCTGGCCCTTTTCACGGCGCTTCTGAACGTCCTGACGGACATCGATGCGGGAAGCCGCCGCGAACCCCCCATGGGAGCCATGTCCGTGCTGGTGCTGGCGGTACTTGCCGGACTCCTGACCGGGGGACTGCTTCTCACGCGCTACGCGCTCGGAGTTCTCATTGTCCCCGTCCTGCTGTTCCTGGCCACCGGCACATCGGGCCGACGGGTGCTTCCCTCGCTCCTGGCGGTCGCCGCGTTCGCCGCCGTCATCTCGCCCTGGCTCGTCCGGAACTGGCAGGTCTGCGGCAATCCGTTCGGCATCGCGCCCTATTCCATCGTCCAGGAGACCGCCACCTTCAGCGGCAACTGGCTGGATCGGGTGCTCGAACCCGACGTTTCCAAGGTCTCCCCCGATGAGGTGCTCCGGAAGTTCTTCATCGGCGCTTCGAGCATGATCCGGGAGGAACTGCCCCAACTCGGGGGAAGCTGGCTGACCGCGTTCTTCCTCGTTGGATTTCTCGTCCCGTTCGTGGATCCCGTCCGCTCCCGAATGCGCTGGTTCACGGTGGGCGCCTTGGTTTTTGTCGCCGCCGCCCAGATCCTCTCGCGCACCCACCTGTCACTCGACACGCCGCGGATCAATTCCGAGAATCTCATCGTCCTTCTGACTCCGCTGGCGTTCATGTTTGGCATGGCGCTGGTCGCCCTGCTCGTGTTCAGCCTCGAGGTGAGCGTCGAGGTGTGGCGAACCTTCGCCCTCACGGCGGTCGTCCTGATCTCCTGGATTCCGCTCGCTCTCGCTTTCGGACCGCCCCGAACCAGTCCGATTGTTTATCCGCCGTACTATCCGCCGACCATCCAACGGGTTTCGCAGTGGTTCGAACCCTCCGAACTGATGATGTCGGACATGCCGTGGGCCGTCGCCTGGTACGGCAACCGCCCCGCCGTCCTGTTGTCGGCGAGCCCGGACAAGGAGTTCCTCGACATCAGCGACTGGCATAAGACGGTTGACGGCCTCTACCTGACTCGCATCACCCTCGACGAACGCTTCCTGTCGGGGTGGGTTCTCAACGCCAGGAAATGGGGACGGTTCATCATCGAAATCCTGACCCGGGGCGAGGTTCCGAAGGGGTTTCCGCTCCGACAGGCTCCCTCCTTCCTGACCACCTTTCCGGATCACGTCCTGCTCGCCGACCGCAACCGCTGGCAGGAATCCCTTCCGATCGCGCCCCCCAAGGGGCTGGATCCACTCGACCCGGTCCGGCCGGCCGGCGCGCCCGCCGCCGATCGCGTCCTTCCAAGCCCCGACCCGGATGCGCCAGCGGGCGGGGGGCCCGCCCTGCCCAACCCGTCGCCTCCGTGATCCATGGGGCGAATCCTTGTCATCCGGGGCGGCGCGCTCGGCGATTTCATTCTGACCCTTCCCGCCCTCGCCGCCCTTCGGACCCAGTTCCCGAACGCGCGCGTCGAGGTGCTCGGGTATCCCCACATCGCGCGGTTGGCCCTCCTCGGAGGGGTTGCCCACGCGGTCCATCCCATCGAGGCGCGCCCCCTCGCCCAGTTCTTCGCGCGGGGCGGAGCCCTGGACCCCGCGGTCGCGGCGTTCTTCTCCGGGTTCGCGGTGATCGTTTCCTATCTCTACGATCCGGACGGCGTCTTCCAGGAGAACGTCGCGCGCTGCACCCGCGCCCAGTTTCTTGTCGGACCTCATCGTCCCGACGAATCGGCCTGCATTCACGCCGCGGACACCTTCCTCTCGCCGCTTCAGCGTCTTGCGATCTTCGACGCCGACGCGACCCCTCGGATCGACGCCGATCCGACGTCACCCGGCCCGGGTCGGTGGATCGCCGTCCACCCGGGGAGCGGATCCGAGTCCAAGAACTGGCCCGAACGCCGGTGGGCGGGGCTTCTGGCGGCCGCGATCGAGCATTCGGATCGGAACCTCGTCCTTCTCGGCGGTGAGGCGGAGGGCGACCGGCTTCAGCGGTTGGCCGGGGAACTCCCTTCCCGGCGTGTTCATGTGGCCCGCAGCCTTCCACTCGACGCGGTCGCGTCGCTTCTCCGCGCCTGCGAACTTTTCATCGGGCATGATTCGGGCATCACCCACCTCGCCGCCGCCGTCGGCCTTCCCTGCATCGCCCTGTGGGGCCCGTCCAACCCAACTCTGTGGCGCCCGCGCGGTTCCCACATCACGCTGGTTCAGGACGACGCGGGACTGCCGGGGCTCGAATTCTCCGCCGTCTGGGAGATTCTACGGCCCCGCCTGACGGTTCAACCCACCCCTCCATGAACAACGACAACGCTCCACCCGCCCGCCGAGTCCTGTTCGTGGACCATGTCCGCCGGATCCTGGGCGGGGCGGAGATCAACCTCGTCGAACTCGTGGGCGATTCCGCCGCGAGGACCGCCTGGGACATCCAGGTCGCCTGCGATCCGGAGAGTTCGCTCCACGACGCCCTTCAGGCCCGGGGGATTCCCTGTCATCCCTACGCCTTTGATCCCAGCCTCGGAAACCTCCGGCTGGTCGGCCGCCGGTTTCCCGTCCTCCGCGTCCTCCGGAGTTTCAAATCGCTCGTCCGAGGCCGGGAGGCGTTCGCCGCCATTCTGGAAAGGGTGCGACCCGATTTCGTCGTGTCCTGCACCAACAAGGATCATTTCGCGGTCTGGCCGGCCTGCCGCGCGGCGACGGTTCCGTCGGTTTGGTGGGTCAACGACATCCTCTCGGCGGATTTCTTTCCGTGGGCGGCCCGCCGGGCGTTCGTCACCCAGGCCCGGCGCGGCGCCTCGCGCGTCGTCGTGGTTTCCGATTTCGCGCGTCGCCCGCTTCTAAACCAGGGGCTGCCCGAGGCCGAGGTCGTCACGATCCACAACGGAATCCCCCTCGACCGATATGAACCCCAGCCTCGCGGAACCCTCCGGCACATGCTGGCCGCCTCGGACGACGAACCGCTGATCGGCGTCGTGGGACGTTTCACGCCGTGGAAGGGCCAGGATTTCTTCCTGCGCATCGCCGAAGCCTGGTGCCGGCAGACACCTTCGGGACGATTTGTCCTCGTCGGCCACGCGTTCAACGAGGATCAACGGTTCGAGTTGGCGTTGCGGAATTTCATCCGCCTGCGCGGCCTCCGCGAACGAGTGCACGTCGTCCCCTTCCAGCGCGACATCGGGGCCGTGCTCAGCGATCTCGATCTGCTGGTCCATTGCTCCCTCAAACCCGAGCCGTTCGGACGGGTCCTGATCGAGGGCATGGCCATCGGGATTCCCGTCCTCGGGGCGCGGGCCGGCGGCGTTCCCGAAATCATCGAACACGGGACGAACGGGTTGCTCGCCCGCCCCGGCGATCTGGCGGACTACCTGGCCCAGATCCGATGCGTCGTCGGGGATGCGGAGCTTCGGGCGCGCCTCCGCTCGGCTGGACGCGAAACCGTTCGGAGCCGGTTTTCGATCGCGAGGGTTCAGAACGCCTTCGACGTTCTCTTTGACGGCCTCGTCGCCTGAGCATGCGATTCCTGATCGTCAGCCTCGGGTTGCATCCGGATATCGACGGGGGCGCCTGGCGGGTCGCGGCCGCCCAGGCCCGGGGGCTCGCGAGCCGCGGACATTCCGTCGATGTGGTCACCGCCCAGACGGATCCTCCCGGACCGGAACGCGAAACCCGCGACGGGTTCATCATCCACCGGTTCCCCCAGAGCCAGGGCCAGTTCCATTCGAACTGGCGAAACGAGAACCTCGCCGCCCGAGCCCTGCTGGCTCAACTCGCCGCGAATCGCGACCCCGGCGTCCCGACGCTTCTCATCCAGCACCATCCGTACCTCGGTCCCGCCGTCGAAGGCGTTCCGCGGTCGATCCCGATCCTTCACATCTTCCACGGACCATGGGCGCTCGAGTATCGGCTCGCCCAGACCGCCCGTCGGCGGGGAATCGTCCGGAAATGCCTCGATCTCGTCGTCCCGCGCGTGATGCGCCGCGTGGAGGCGCGCTGCCTGCGGCGCGCCCAGCGCATCGTCACGTTGAGCCGCCATTTCGCCACCCAACTCCCAGCGTGGTTTCCCGGGCCCCTCCCTCCGATTGAGGTCGTCCACGGCGGCGTCGATTTCGATCAGTTCCACCCGCTGTCGGACGCCGACCGTCGATCGGTCCGCGCGCGCCTCGGACTGTCGCCGGATGAGATGCTCTTCGTGGCCCTCCGGCGCCTTGATCCGCGAATGGGCCTCGACGTGCTCGTCGACGCCTTCGCGCGCGTGGTGGTGAAACATCCGCGCGCGCGGCTGTGGCTCACGGGCCGAGGTCCCGCGGAGGGAGCCTTGCGATCGCGGATCGAGCGGCTTGGTGTCGGTGGGTCGGCGCGTCTTCTTGGATTCGTGCCGGAGTCCGAGGTGTCGGGCCTCCTGAATTCCGCCGACGCCGTGGTGATGCCGTCGTTGGACCTCGAGGGATTCGGGCTCGTGACCGTTGAGGCGTTGGCGTGCGGCACGCCGGTCCTGGGTTCGCGGGCGGGGGCGACGCCGGAGATTCTCGATCCGCTCGATCGTGGCCTGCTGTTTCCTCCGGCGTCGGTCGCCGGACTGGCCGAGCGTTTGGATGAAGCGCTGCGCAATCCGCGGGGTCTGCCCTCGCGCGGGCGCTGCGCCGCCTACGCCCGTGAACGTTTCCCGTGGGACGCCCAGCTGACGGCCTGCGAACGCCTCGGAGCCGAACTGACCTCGCTGACGCAACCGATCGCCGCATGAAGATCCTGGTCCTGGGCAAGTACTACCCTCCGTTCCACGGGGGGATCGAGACGCTGACCCGCATCTGGTGCGAAGGGTTCGCGAGGCTTGGAGCCGACGTGACCTGCGTCGTCGCGAACGATCGGCCGCGGAACGTCCACGAGACCCTCGGCGGTGTGAAGGTCGAGCGCTGCGCGCGGTTCGGTTCCGGACTGTCGCTGCCGTTCTGTCCCGGGTACGTCACCGCGGCTCGACGGCCCGCGGACCTGATTCACCTGCACTTTCCGAATCCGCTCGCGGATATCGCGGTTCTGCTGGGGCGTCGGACCACTCCGGTGGTGGTCACGTACCATGCCGACATCGTCCGACAGAAAGTGGCGATGCGGATGTACGCCCCGCTGATGAACCGGCTGCTCCGGAGGGCCAATCGGATTGTCGTCGCCACGCCTCCCCAGCTCACCTACGCCGACGCCCTGGTTCCCCACCGGGATCGATGCGAGATCATTCCGTTCGGCCTGGATTTCACGCGGTTCGACCGGCCTCCCCCGGTCGTTCCCGCGGTCGAAGCCGCGCAAGCGGAAGCCGCCGGACGGCCGATCCTGCTCAACCTCGGCCGGCTCGTGGGATACAAGGGCCAGCGGTATCTCATCGAAGCCCTTCGTTTCACCCAGGGGGTCGCCTGGATCGTCGGAAACGGACCGCTTCGTGAGGAGCTGGAACGCGTCGCGCGGGTCGCGCGCGTGTCGGATCGGGTCCGGTTCTGGGGCGAGGTGCCCGACGCCGAACTGCCGGCATTCATGCATGCCTGCGATGTGTTCGTCCTGCCCTCGATCACACCCAATGAGGCGTTCGGCCTGGCCCAGGTCGAGGCCATGGCCTGCGGCAAACCCGTCATCAGCTGCCAGATCAGTTCCGGTGTCCCCTTCGTGAACCAGGACCGGATCACCGGCCTCATCGTTCCGCCCTCCGACGCGAACGCCCTCGCCCAGGCGATCTTCAAGCTGACCTCCGAACCCGAACTGGCGCGGCGCCTGGGCCGGAACGGGCATCAACGGGCCCACGCCGAATTCGCGCTCGACGTCATGGTGGGGCGGTATTGGAAGCTCTTCGAGAGCCTGACTCGAGGCTCGACGCGGCGATGAGATGGGATGGAATGGAAAGGGATGACATGAGATGAGATGAGATGAGGACTTATTTCACCATGCTGCTGCTGGCGGCGATCGTGTCGTTCCTGATCACGCCGTTCGCGCAGCGTCTCGCGTTCCTCATCGGCGCCGTGGACCGGCCCGATCCCCGCAAGATCCATAGGGCGCCCACCGCGCGGACGGGCGGCATCGCCGTACTTCTTGGTTTCTGCGCGCCCTGGGCCTTCCTCTACCTGCTCGACAACCAGGTCGTCCGGATGTTCCAGCAGCAGGAGACCACGTTCTTTGTCCTCGTGGGCTGCGGCCTCGCCATGTTCGCCCTCGGGGTCGCCGACGACATCCTGAATCTCAATCCACGGACCAAGCTCCTCATCCAGGCCGCCGTCGCCGTCGTGATGTACTTCGGGGGATTCCGAATCAGCGAGGTCAGCAATCCGGTCACCGCTCCGATCCCGCTCGGCTGGTTCTCGCTCCCGGTCACCGTCCTCTGGATCGTCGGCATCACCAACGCCACGAACCTTCTCGACGGCATGGACGGGCTCGTCGCCGGAGTCGCCGCCGTCATGGCGCTCTCCCTGTCCATGATCAATATCCTCGGTGGCAATGTGCTCGTCGCGCTCCTCACCTTCTCGCTCGCGGGCGCCACCCTCGGCTTCCTCCCTTTCAATTTCACGCCCGCCCGGATTTTCCTGGGCGATTCGGGGAGTCTGTTCATCGGCGTCATGATGGCCGGCATCAGCACGCTCTCGTTCTTCAAGGCCGCGACCGCGACCCTCGTCCTCATCCCCCTGCTGCTCTTCGCCCTCCCCCTCTTCGACACCACCCAGGTGGTCATCGGCCGGCTGCGGCGCGGACAGCACCCGTTCTCCCCGGACAAGAACCACGTCCACCACCGCCTGATGCGCCTCGGACTCAACCAACGTCAGGCAGCCGTCTTCCTGTACACGGTCACCCTCTTTCTCGGCGTCGCGTCGATCATCCTGAGCTGGAGGATCACTCCGACGGCGTTCGTGACGCTGGCAATTGTCGGGGTCAGCCTCGCGACCGGCTTTGTCGCGGGCGCCCGATTCCTCGCGCGCCAAAGTCTCGAAGATTCCAAGGACGGGCCTTCACCTTCGACACCTTCGACACCTTCGGGGACCTCTGGAACTTCCGAGACGTCCGTCGCGGCCGTGACGTCCGTTGCGTCCGCGCCCGATGCGCCTGTCGCTGCCGAAGGCACCCCGCAACGGCCCACGCCACCCACCCCGATGCCATGATGATTTCGCTCCAGGAGGCTCGCGCGCGAATCCTCGACGCCATCGAACCGTTGGCCGTCGAGACAGTGAACCTCGATCAGGCCCTCGGCCGCGTGGTGGCGTCCCCGGTCCAGGCGCTCCTGGACATTCCCCGCTTCGACAACGCGTCCGTCGATGGCTACGCCGTTCGGACCCGGGACCTGCGCGCACATTCGAACGACCCAACGGCGCGGTCGCGGGACTCCGGTTCGGAATCGTCGGAATCATCGGAATCGTTGTCCGAGATGAGGCCGATCCGCCTTCCCGTCCATTCGCGCGTCGCCGCCGCCGGGGATCCTCCGCTCGAAGGCCTTCCCGACGGAACCTGCGCGCGGATCTTCACAGGCGCTCCTCTGCCTCCGGGAACGGACGCGGTGGTCATGCAGGAGGACACCCGCGCCGAACCCCCGGGATGGGTGACATTGCTGGCTTCTGTCACGCCGTGGGAGGGGGTGCGATTCGCCGGCGAGGATGTCCGCCGTGGGAGCCCTCTCGCTTCCGCCGGGCAACGGCTTCGTCCCGCCCACCTGGGTCTGCTCGCCGCAGCCGGAGTCGGAGCCTTGAAGGTCCGACGCAGGCCGAGGATCACCCTGCTGACCACGGGCAACGAACTGGTCGAGCCCTCGGCCGACGTGCCCCCCGGAAAACTGCCCGATAGCAATCGGTTCCTCCTCCGGGCTCTCGCCGAGAGGTCCGGCGCGTGCGTGGCCCGCGGTGCCTGGGTGCCGGATGACCTCGAAGCGATCATGGGGGCTCTTGGAGAGGCCGCGGCCACCAGCGACCTGGTGGTGACGACCGGCGGCGTTTCGGTGGGCGATGCCGATCTGTTGAAGAGCGCCTTCACCCGGTTGGGCGGACGGCTGGATCTTTGGCGTATCGCGGTCAAACCGGGTAAGCCGTTCGCCTGGGGGCGCCTCGGAAACTGCCACTGGTTCGGCCTGCCTGGGAACCCCGTCGCCGTGTTTGCCACCTGGCAGGTGCTGGTGCTTCCGGCGCTACGCCGTTTCGAAGCCGATCAGGAACTCGTCGGCCGTGTCGGAATCGCGCGACTGTCGGAGCCGGTGACCAACCGGGGTGATCGACTCCATCTCCTTCGGGTTCACGTGGATTCGAAAGGTTCGGTGCGACCGATCGGCATGCAGGCTTCCCACATCCAATCCGGGCTCGCGGCGGCCAACGCGCTGCTCCATGTACCCGCTGGCAGCGCCTGGGAAACGGGCCGCGAAGTCGAAGTCGAATGGATCGACTGACGAGCCGTTCGAACCGGAACCGGCAAAACCCACCCCCCAATCCGGTCGGGTCGCGTCGTCAGAAATCGCGCGATGGGATCCGCGGATCGTGCTTCCGGCGGAACAGTTCCATGGGCGACGGGGGAGGGGCCGTGAGTTGCATCCTTTCGCTCCGGCTGCTGAATCCTTCCCGACCGGTCGTGAGTTCGAGTCCGAGGGGCCGATTCGGGAGGCTGGTCATGCGGTCGCCTGTTCCGGGCCCTTCGGCGGCGGGGACGACTCCGCCTGCGCCGGGCCGCGAATCGAGGGTCTGCAGAAGATTGCGATTCCCTCCCGGGGTCGCGCCCGGCATCCCAAACATCCCTCCTCCGGCGGCGCCCGCCCCGAATCCAGACCGGGTTCCGTTCGGAGTTCCGAGGATCGAATTGGCGGATCCCCCCAGGACGCGGCGCAAAGAATCCAGGTGCTCCGGTGTGTCGGAGTTCTCGCGGGTCGAGGCCCGAAGGAAGTCGCCCATCTTGTTGTCCCTCGATCCGAACTCGAAAAGTCCTTCCGAAGCACCGCGCCGCTCGCGATCGCGTTCATTCGGATCGGCGCTGGGACCACTTCCGTCCCTGCGATACCGACCGGACTCCAATAGGTCCGCCCCGGATTCGGAGACCGACAGAGGGCCATCGATCAGGGGATCCCTCTCGCCACCAGTCCGGTCCCGCGCGTCGCGATCCTGGTTCCGGCTGCGGTCGTCGAGGTTTCGGTTGTTCATTCCCCGCCGATCCCGCGACGAACCGTCGAATCGTTCCTCGCGTTCCCGGTTCCGGCCGTAGGGGGATGCGCTGCTGTCGCCATCCCTCGAGAGGCCTCCGCCGGGCTTCCCCGACTGACGGTCGAACAGATCGTCGATCGAGAGCTCGGATTCCGAGCCGAGGTAACGGCTGTTCAGGCTGTTCAGGTCGGTGTCTCTTTCCGAATCCAGATCGCCAGGCCGCGCCCAGGAGTTCCTTTGCTCGATCATTTCCTGGAGCGCCCGCATCCGGTTCACCTGGTCCGGAGCCGGAAGGGCGACGGCCGCGGGGACGTCCGACACGGAAGCGCCGGGATCCCTTCGCTGGAAATTGAACGTCGGCCCGCTCAGATCGGACCCGGTGACCGGCGCGACCTTCAACACCTCGCGGGGCGGGGAGAATTCAATCTTGTCCCCTTCGGGTTTCAGGGCGCCCGAGGCCGACACGCTGGCGGCGCACGCCAACGTCACGAGGCTTTTCCGGAAGGTGATCGGTTTCATGCTGTGCGGAGGAAAGGCGGGTCAGGGCAGGAGAGGCGATGATCGGACTCCGCCTAGATAGACCTCCCTGGATGCGCCGTCAAAGCCCGAAAATTTTTCTTGGCGCGATGCGTCGGGCCTTTCAGCTTAACCCCCGCTCTGTTTGTCCGGTGGTGTAATGGTAGCACAACTCCCTTTGGAGGAGTTTGTCATGGTTCGAATCCATGCCGGACAGCCATTCCCCATCCCTCCCTTCCCCCCCTTGCCTTGGAAAGTCGCGGGTCCTGAGAAGGAGGGGAGCATCGATCGTACGTAGTACGATGCTGTTCGCGGTCACGGTGGCGCTCCGCGCCGAGGAACGAGGGCAGGGCGCTGACCTCCGCCGGATCGTGACCGAAGGTGTCTCGCCTTGGGCGATAGAACCCGGTACCAGTCGGGCCTCATGAGACCCTCGTTCTTGTCCCGTCGTGGTCTGGGTCGTTTCGTTCTCCAGGTCGGATCGATCGGGCTTCTGTCACTGACCGGAACCACGTCCGGGGCCACGTCCGGGGTCCGTCTCGACCAGTGCCAGGTCATCGGCACCCACAATTCCTACCACGTGGCGCCCGGGCCGGTCATGGACGCGCTGATCCGCCGGAAGAGCGCGTCGACGGCCGACTCGCTCGCCTACACGCATCGGCCTCTGCGGGAACAACTCGGGACGCTGGGCATCCGGCAGCTGGAACTCGACCTCGTCGCCGACCCCGACGGCGGGCGCTTCGCCGAACCGCGGGGACCGAAAATCGCGCTGGAGGAATCCGGGACCCCGACCATCCCGCACGATCCGGAGGGCGTCCTGCGGCAGCCGGGCCTGAAGATCATCCACGTTCCCGACGTCGATTTTCTCTCGCGCAATCTCACCTTCAAGGATGCCCTGATCGAGCTTCGTGACTGGTCGGCGGCGCACCCTTTTCATTTCCCCGTCCTCGTTCTGCTCGAGCTGAAGGAGGATTCGCTCGGATCGGAGTTCACACCGGTTTCGCCGTTCACCGTCGAGGCGATGGCTGGGCTCGAACGGGAGATTCGCGAGACGCTTCCGGCTCGGCAACGGTTCGAGCCGGACCAGCTTCGCGGAAGCCATGCCACGCTTCGGGATGCCGTGAAGGGAAGGGGTTGGCCCGAGGTGTCGGCACTGCTGGGGAAATTCATCTTCGCCCTCGACAACGAGGGCAGGGTTCGGGACCGGTACATCGGCGATGCGATGAATCTCGGCGGGAAAGCGCTGTTCGTCTCGGTTCCCAGGGACCACCCGGCGGCCGCCTGGATGAAGATCAACGATCCGATCGGGCGCTTCGATGAGATCCAGGAACTCGTGCGCGAGGGGTTCCTGGTCCGGACACGCGCCGACGCCGGGACGGTCCAGGCCCGGACGAATGACGGTTCCCAGAGGGACCGCGCCCTGGCCAGCGGCGCGCAGTTCGTCAGCACGGACTATCCGGAACCCAACCTTTCGTTCAGCCCTTACCTGGTGCGGTTGCCGGGAGGCTATGTCGCCCGCGCGAATCCGGTCACCGGGGGCGGATTGTCCTCCGACCGGGATATGGAGGCCATGGCTTTGGAGACCCCGGCGATTCAGGTCCGCCTCGGCGAGTTGGCGCACCAGCGCCGATGCCTGGGGGAAGCCTCAGGACATTACGCCCGGGCGCTTGCCCTCGATCCCTCGTCGCCGGGGACTCCCGACGACGTCGAACGCGCGAAACGGCTGGCGCCCGTGCTTCTGATTCATCCCGAGGAACCCTTCCGACTTCGGGACGTCGCGGTCGTGATCCATCCGGAACGGCCCTGGCTGGGGTATCACTTGTTCTGGGAGGACGACCTCGATTTCCCCGAGGACAACGATCCGTGCGATCACGAGGTGATCTGGGTCGAGTTCGATCCCGCCACCGGTCGGAACGTCGCCGTGCACACCTACTTTCACTCCCGGATCCTCAGCCGGCCGCTGGAGGGCGAAGCGCCGCGTGTCGCCGTCGAATGGGGAAAACACGGGAGCATCCCGGTGGGCTCCGACGGTCGGTTGTCGGAGATTCCACCCACCTTGCGAAGCCACTGGAGCCGGCTGAACAGCTCGGGTCGAAGGCTGGCCGATCACGCGCTCGGAGTCGGCTGGCCTCGGCGGTTCGAGGGTGATTTCACGGACTATCTCCGCTTCGAGGTTCCCGTCGCTTTGCGCGAACGCATCGAAGCCGGACCCCGACCCCGGATCGTCCGAAGCCGATGGCCGAACGCGGTTCTCAACCAGGAGATCCTTCCGTACAACTTCGCCGCCAAACAGTCGTGGCCGACCGCCCCGGAATGATCCCGAAAACGGCGGCGACAACCACGGAGGATTCGGAAAGCACGGAATGAAGGCGGGGTGCCGAGAGAGTCCTGGGCACGCACGACTAACCCACCGCCCCCTTCAAAGGTTCGCTCCCCTTCCGTGTGTTCCGCCCTTTCCGTGGTTGGTGCCGGCGTTTCCGGGATGAAGGGAGAAGCCCTCCGGGAATTCACCTACCCAACCACGCCAGGAGACTGCGTGTGACCAGGTCGGACGCATCCTGTTGAACCCAGTGATCCGCGCTTGGAATCGTCACGAGGGTGAGGTCGTTGTCCACCCACTCCCAGTTGCCGTTCAGGGCGGGATGTAGCAGGGCCTGATCCTTCAGGCCGTGGATCAGCAGGACCGGGCATTGGACCTTCACCACGGGAGACGTGTCCTCCTGGTAGGGTTCGCGCGGATAATTCCTCCGATAGTACGCCAGCATGGCCTTGAAGTCGGAGCGCTTGAACGCCTCGACGTACCGCGGCTTCGCGGCCGGATCCCTGACCCAGAACGCCAGGCCTTCGGCGGTCAGGTTCGTGTGGGCGCCCGGTTGCTGGAATCCCCGCGCGTAGGCGCTGTTCCGCTGTTGCTCCGGATTCCGCGCCAATTCGCGCGCAATTCCACGAGGGTGCGGCAGGTTCAGCACCGCAAGCTTCTCCGTCATCTCCGGATGGGCCATCGCGAAACTCCACGCGATCGCGCCCCCCCAGTCATGTCCGACCACCACGGCCCGCTCGGCGCCGTTCGCGCGGATGACCGCCGCCACATCGGCGATCAGGACCGAGACGTCGTAGTTCTCGTCCCCGTCCGGGCGGTCGCTGAGATTGAATCCCCGGAGATCCATCGCCACCACGCGTCGGTCGCGCGCCAGCGCCGGCATCTGCTCGCGCCAGGTGAGCCAGCAATCGGGAAACCCGTGGATCATCACGGTCAATGGCCCGTCACCCATCGCCGCGTAGTGCAGCCGGACTCCGTTGTTCGTCGCGTACCCGTGGGTCACCTGACGCTCGATCGCGAGAAGGCCGCCGTCAGCGGGCTTGTCATCCGCCGCACCCGCACGGGTTCCGAGCCCCACGCATCCCGCCCACGCCAGAATCAGACACCAGACCGTTCGCATGCCCTTCTCCTGACGGGATCGCCGTCGTTTTTCAACTGGTACGGAAGGAAAAATGGCGTCGACTGAAAGTCGGACCCCCAGCCGGGCTCCACTTCCCTCACTTCCCCGGAATCACGTTCAGGGTGTAGTAGCCCACGGGATGCAGAAGGGGCGCTCCCACCGCGGACCGCACCCCCGGCAGTTTGAGTTCGTGGATGTGCCCCGGAACCAAGTCGAGTTCGAGGCGGATGCTTCGCCCGTCCGCCGCGACTTTGGCCGACTTCAACTCCGGCCGTGTGGCATCGACCTCGGGTGATCCGTACTCAGCGCGGTAGAGATAGGTGTACGTCTGGACCGAGTACGATTCGACCCGGCCCGCGGTCGCGGGATCCACCGGTTCGGTGAAGGTGAGTTCGAAGCCGTCCGCGCGCGCGCGCATTTCATGGATCTCGAATGGGGTCCGGCCCGTCCAGACGAGGCGTTGCAGGGCGAACGGCTTGCCGCCGCGGGATCCCCAGCCGCGATCGGTCCCGCCACAGATCAGGGAACCGTCCGGCGCGAATTCGAGGCTCAAAGTCCCCGATGCGAGTCCCTCGCGGAACGGGAAACACGCGCCCTGATAGACACCGTCCACCTGTTCCAGGAAGACCCGCATGACCGTGCTCCACGTCTGGTCACCCACGAAGACCTGGTGGGTGAACGGACCAAACCGGCCTCCGGTCCCGTCATTCTGAATCCCACTCGCGCTCTGCCCCATCTTGCCGTACGGGAACCCGACCGCGGGCGGCACGAATTCCGGCATCTTCTTCCATTCGGTCAGGATCCGGCTGTTGCTCGATGGATCCTTGGGACGCGGCCCCATTTCGGGAGCGATCGAATACCACCTGTTCCCGGTCGGATTCCCGACGAATCCACCCGGCTTCAGGTGCTTCAACCAACAGGTGCCGTTCCAGGGCCCTTGGTTGTCGGTGTAAAACATGTCCCCCACGGAATTCGTCGCGATGCCACCCGGCGACCGAATCCCGCTCACCGTGGGCACAGCCTTCCGATCCGGACCCACCCGCAAACACCAACCCCGGAACTCCGTCTCGCTGGTGAAGGAACCCGTGAGACAAAGGACGAGCCAGAGGGCGCCGTCCCGGTCGAATTTCGAACCGAACGCGTACTCGTGGTAATCCCCCGTGATCCCCCAGCCGTCGGAATAGGTCTCGAACACGTCCGCCCTTCCGTCGCCGTGGGTGTCCTTCAGTCGGGTGACTTCACCGCGCTGCGTCGCGTACCACCAGCCATCCCCCCGCGTCGTCAGTCCCAGGACCTCGTGAAGGCCCGACGCAAACATGGTGAATTTCAGTTCGGGTGGTTCGGGAACGTCCGCGAAGGCGCCGTCGACGAACCAGATTTCGCCGAGCCGCGTGGACACCGCCAGCCGGTCACCCCGTTCCCCGAACGCCTGGATCGCACCCGGTTCGAGCACGATCCCCTCGGGGACGGGGATCGTGCTCAGCCGGTAGTACTCGTTCTCCTCCGAGGATTTCGTCGCCGCCTCCAGCGGGCCGCCTGTCCCGAAGACAAGGCCGAGGCCGAGAAAAGCGGTTCCGACGCATCCAAGTCTTCGACGTGGTCCTACCATGTGATCTCCTCCACGAGTTCGCCGGGAACCATGATCGGGACCCGAAGTTCATCCGCCACAAGAACGGGCTCTCCTCCGCCGCCTCGAAACCGGAGGAACACGCCGTTGCCGTATCGGAAGGTCCCGTCGGGAAGGCGGGTCACGTCTCCCTTGGCGGCTCGGAACCACAGTCTTTCGCCCACGGCGGCGCCATCCAGGCGCAGGGTCCGCACGAGGGTGATATCGACGCCTTCGGCCCTTGGAAGGATCGAATCCCGGACCCGCACATTCCCGACCGCGTACTCGAAGGTCGGGCGCCGGACTTCATCGAGCTCGTACCCGCGAAATCGGCCCCCTTCGCCGCGTGGTAGCGGAGCCGGCCAAGGTGCGTCCGGGGCGCTCAGCGGAGCCAAGGCCGGTCCGTCGGGAAATCGAACCAGGTGATCCCCCAATGGCGGTTCGTATCCCACACCGCGGTTGTTGCTGTGCCGCGCGGTGTCGATGAACGGTCCCTGCCAGATCATCGCGAGCCGAAGATCGTTGGCGTCGAAGGCGAGATTCGCCTTCTCCGGATATCCCACTCCGATCGCTCGGGAACCGCCCCCTTCAATGAAGTTCCGGTAGATCACCGCTTCGTCATTCACCGTGAGTTCCTGTCGGGACTGAACGAGTCCCGCGGGCACATCCGCCTTCGGGCCGTCTTTCAGCCAGGCGTAGATCGCCCGGATCTGCGACTCCGTGTCGCCGTCGAGAATCTCGGAGTTCACGGCCACGCCTTCCGGCCAGAAGGTGGGCATCCGGGTTCCCGGACGAAGCCCGGCCGGGTCGGGAAGATAGCGCCGCATCCAATCCCACCGGATCCGATCGTACAGATGTTCCAGACCGATCGCGGGGACCCCAAGCGATCCATGCGTGGTGAAGGTGTGGCAGGTGATGCAGGTCAAGCCGTCCCGCCCGACCAGCTTCCGGCCCCATTTCGCCTCGCGCGTCGTCAGCTCGGGTTCAACCCGCGCGCCAGGCCGGACGTCCGCCTGTTCGAGGAGCGCTGCCAATTCGCCGACATTCGCCTCCCCGAACACCGGCATCCGCGTCGCCATGTAGGGGCGGACCTTCCGACCCGTGGCAAGCACGGTCCGAATCCACGGGACCTTCAACTTGCCTCCGACGCCGCTGAGACTCGGAGGCAGTCGGCCTTCCTCGCCCAGGTCGACTTCGCCAACCGTGTGAAACCAACCGTCCCGCCCGAGCGCCACCGGTCCCCCGACGCCATCGCGCTCGTGGCAGCCGAGGCAGTTGAAACGGCTCAGAATCCGAGCGACCTGACGCTCGGCCGTTCGCGGTTGTCCTCGCGCACTTCCCTCCGCCACCGTTCGCCGAAGCGCCGCCCGTTCACCGGACGTCAGCGCGTACTTCGGCGCCGAGGCGGGAACATCGTCGGCCAGACACCCGTTCATCGTCGCCGACGCGAGTTCCAGCAGATCGCGCGCGGGACGAACCGGGGCTTCGATTCCGGAATGGCACGCCGCGCATCCGAGCTTCCCGAACCAATCGCGTCCCTTCGCCGCGAGATCCGGCACGACCTCGAACGCCATCGAACCGAGTGGAACGAGGGGTTCCCCGAACCGCTTCAGCACGGCGGCGGGAATCTTGCCCCGCTGGATTCCGGGCCCCGCCCATTCCACCGACATCTCGGCTCCCCCTCCGCCCTGGATGAACCGCAGTTCGAACGGATGTGGTCCCGGTTCCAAAACAGTCGTCCCACGCCGCACCTCGGGTCCGTGGATGCCGTCATTGTCCACCACGCGGGTTCCGCCGAGGTCGAGGGTGGTCCCGTCGTCGGACCTCACCCAGAACCGGTACTCACCCCGGGTGGCGATCTCGATCACGCCTTCGAACCGAAGTCCGTACGATTGATCGCGTCGCGCCGGGGCAAGGCTCAGCTCCGTCGCTTCGCCGGTCGCGACCGGCGTGGCGCCATCGAGATCGGCGCAGCGTTCGAAGGATCCCTCGAAATACTCCCATCGAAGACCCGCGATCGTTCGGAGATTTCTGGGCGAATCCGTCAAAGCTGGCGCCTGCGCCCGCAAAAGGTAGGTCGCAATCGCAATGGACTCGGCCGCGCTCAGCGACATTCCCGGCATCCGACCCGACGGCCGATGCTTCACGGGGTCCCGGAGGAATCGGGCCAGCTCCGCCGCCGGATACTTCCGCGCGAGGTCGCCGAAGGGCACTCCCGCACCCACCAAGGCGGGATCCGATCCGGAATCGCCGTCGTCGGCGGCGCCGGGGACGCGCTCCTGCGGGGCGTGGCAGCCGATGCAGCCCAGGGTGTGGTAGAGATCGCTTCCCAACCGAAGCCGCGAAGGATCAGCGCCAATGAGTTCGGGTTCACCTCGGGGTTGTGCTTGAACGAGAAAATGGACCAGGGACTCGACCACCTCGTCCTTCGCGGGGCCGGTCATTCCGTGCAGAAGATCCGGCATCGACGACGTGGCATGCGCGGCCCGTGCGTCGCCCAGCCACCCACGAATCCATTGTGGCGTCAGCCGGAGTCCCTCGTCGCCGAGGACGGGACCTGACTGGGCGCCGGAGCCCGTTTCCGCCAGAGCGCCCCCGCCGTGGCACGCCACGCAGTGAAGCTTCTCCAACAGGAACACGCCTTCATCCGCGCCGGCGGGCAATGGAAACCCCGCTCGATGATCCGCTGGACCAGGCGCTGTCGCGGCCGCCGCCACCGTGTGGCTTCCGCCAACGAGGCCGACGATGACGAGCCAGGGGACGAGGAGGAGGGGGGCCGCTCCCTTCGCGGCGAGCCCCGCAGCCGTTTGGGACCTCCCGCGAGGCCGCGCTCCGCGGGGCTCGGATGGAAATCGTCGCATGCGGCCCGCACGCTAGCGACCACCGCGCTCCCGGCCGAGGGGAAAAGCAAAGGGGTCAGTTCTTGTTATTGACAACACCCTTCCGCGGGAGCGGGGTTTCCCGCCCCACCGCACCCGACACCGGCCGTGACGAATCCCTCAAGGACGATGCGACAATAACAAGAACTGACCCCTATGGCGATTTGTTCGAGGCGACGACCCGAAGAACGAACGCCCCGGTGGGCGGAGGGATCGGCCACTCGACGCTTTGCCCGGTTCCCTGGATCGTCGCCACCGAGGTCCACTCCCGGATCGGTCGATCCAACCCGGCTTGCTCAACCTGGTATTCAACGCCCACCAAGGTGGAAAAAACGATCTTCGCACCCGTGCCGCGCCCGACGAGCGTGAGTCTGGGTGGATCAATGTACAATTGCGCGCCAGCGAGGTTCTTCGTCAGGAACTCCGCTAGTCGGTCGAGGAGAAACACATGCCCGCCCCCGTGCTCCTCGTAAACGTGTGTTACTCCTCCATCGACGAGACTCCCGCGAAGCGTCCGGGCCTGGGAAACCGGAGAAAGCCCGTCCGCCGTCCCGTGAACGACCTGCATGGCGAGCAGCCGGGTCGGTTGGCTGAGGTACCGAGGCAAATCGCCGTGCACGATGTCCGCCTCCAGGAGACGACGAGCCAAGTCTGTGTCGAGGGTGTACACACCGTTCTCGTAGGTGTAGGGCGAATCGTAATAGAATGGCGGCTTCTCCGGGTTCGGCACGGCCGCGGGCAACAGCGGGAACAAGGCGCTCGCCTGGAGATTCATGCCCGCGACGGCGCCGGCCGTCACCGGTTTCGTTCGAGCGATCGTCTTCAAAGCGGCGTCCGTCACGGAGTCGCCGGTGTCGTAGTAGCCGGCGTGCGAGGCGGCGACTGAAAAGATGTCGGGATAGTTCATGGCCAGATGCAGCGCTCCGTACCCTCCCATGGAATACCCGGCGATGGCGCGATTGGGTACATCGCCGATTGTTCGATACCGCGTGTCGATCTGTCCAACGAGGTCCTTGGCGATATACGTCTCGTAGTCACCCGTCACCACGGAGTTTCTATAGAACGAGCCCCGCACCGCGTTGTTTCCGTCGACGAACACCGCGATCATTTCGGCGGCTCGCCTGGAGCGAATCAACCGATCGAATTCGACCGGGAAAGTGTCCAGAAAGGAATCGTAGGTTCCCTGCCATCCGTGGAGCATGAAGACCACTGGATAGCGGCGGGAACCCTGGCCATAACTCGGCGGCAGGTAGACGGCGTACGCCCGGTTGGTTGGGTCGCCGAACTTGTTGCCCGCCAGGGCGGCGCTCGAGATCGTCCCGCGTTCGACGACCGGTTGCGCGATCGCCGCGCCCGCCAGCCCGGTCGCCAACGCGGCGGCCGCCAGTCTTCCGATGATTGGCCTCCAGGCCGTCAGTGATACTGGAATTCGTGTCTGCATAGGTCTCGTCGGTTGAATCCGCGCTGAACATTCTCCGGGATGGGGTTCGACCCCTCCCCGAGCGCAAGAAATGCGACAGGGTACGTATCGTCTCGGAGGATTAAGCCGAAATGGTTTCCCAGGATTACACGTCTCTGAGCAAAAATCCGGCTCCCGAACGACGGACCGTGGCGGCATGGTGACATCAAGGCATCCAAGGATCCACCCGAGGACAGGCCTCCCCGAAGGAAGGCACGGATCATCGAGGCCACGTTTCGGGGCCTTGCCACGGCGAGCCCAAACGCGTGAATCTAGGCTTGAAATGAGTTCGACCGGGCCCGACGACACTCGTACGCGCCACAAGGCGGCCGGGACGTTTCCGGAGACTCATTGGAGCCTTGTTTTGAAGGCTGGCGTGTCGGATGCGACCGAGTCGGCCCGGGCCTTGAACACACTTTGCCGGAGCTATTGGCGGCCTCTCTATGCGTTCCTGCGCCGACAAGGCCATACCCCCCACGACGCCGAGGACCTCGTTCAGGGATTTCTCGGCCGAGTCGTGGAGCGTGCCGACCTCAGTTCCGTCCGTCCTGAAAAGGGCCGGTTCCGCACCTTTCTCCTCGTATCACTGCGAAATCATGTCCTCCAACAAGTGGAGCGCCAGAAGGCGCTGAAACGGGGTGGCGGACAGACGCACCTCCCCATCCACATCGACGAAGCGGAAGCCCTTTGCGCGGTGGATCTGTCGGCGGTCAGCCCCGAACTCGCGTACGACCGTCAGTGGTTCCGCACGGTGCTCTCGAGGGCGATGGCCCGCCTCGGCCAGGACTACGGCGCGCGGGGCAAGGCGGAACTCTTCGAGAACCTCGCTCCATTCCTCGACGGTGCCGATCCTGGAGACTACGCCGTGGTTGGAGCGCGCCTCGGAATGGCCGAGGGAACCGTGGCTGTGACGGTTCATCGCCTTCGTCTCCGACTTCAGGAACTGATCCGGTCGGAGATCCTGCAGACGGTAGCGTCGCCGGAGCAGGCCGACGAGGAGATGCGCCATCTCATGGAAATCTGGATGCGCTGATATTTTTCGGGCGGGTGCCATCGGCCGTCCTCACTTTGACTTGAAACCAAGGAGCAGAATGCAATCCCGCCCGGAACCGGTTTTCGGAGGCGATCCATGACCCGCCAAGCGAATCCAGCGGACGGTCGGTGCCCGAGGTGCGGCACGGAAACCACCGACGGCCCGTGTCCACGCTGCCTCGCGGGTCTGATCCTGGGGGGCGTCCCGAGCAGCTCTGAAGATCCAGCCGCGACACCGCTTCGTCGTCTCGGAGACTACGATTTGCTCGAAGAGATTGCGCGCGGTGGCATGGGCGTTGTTTACCGGGCCCGACAGCGAAGCCTTGATCGTGAGGTGGCGGTCAAAGTGCTGCGTGACCAGGTCCTCGCCAGCGCCGAGGAACGCCGGCGGTTTCGGTCCGAGGCGGAAGCGATCGCGAAGCTCGACCATCCGCGCATCGTTGCCATCCACCAAGTCGGCGAGGACGAGGGTCAGCCGTACTTCACGATGGACTATGTCGAGGGCGGAAATCTGGCCGAACGGACCCGGAACGGTCCCTTACCCGCCCGCGAGGCTGCCTTGCTGGCTGTTCAGATTGCCGATGCGGTGCGGCACGCGCACGCGCGGGGCATCCTTCATCGGGACCTCAAGCCGTCCAACGTCCTGATCGATGCGGACGGCAACGCCTGTGTGACCGACTTCGGGTTGGCGCGCCCGCTGGGCGAGGGGAGCAGCCTTACTCTCACCGGACAGGTGCTGGGGACTCCCGGCTACATGCCTCCGGAACAAGCGGCGGGGCACAAGAGCTTGGGACCAGCCGCCGACATCTATGCGTTGGGAGCACTCCTCTACCACCTTCTGACCGGGCGACCGCCGTTCGCCGGAGCCAGCGTGAGCGAAACGCTCCGTCAGGTCGTGGAACAAGAACCCGTCTCTCCGCGGCTTCTGAACGCCGAGGTTCCTGTCGACCTTGCGAGTGTCTGCCTCCGATGTCTGGCCAAGAACGAACGGAATAGGTACGCCTCGGCTTCGGCATTCTCCGAAGATCTTCAATGCTTCCTTCGCGGCGAGCCGACGCTCGCCCGGCCCGCGGGCCCGACCGAGCGGTGCATCCGATGGATTCAGCGCAAGCCTGCGCTCGCCGGGCTCGCTTTCCTTGCCGGAGTCCTTGGGCTGCTCGGTTTCGCAGGTATCACATGGCAATGGCGGCGCGCCGAGGCTTCCCGTGAACGCGCGGAGGCCAGCGCCCTGACCGCGCGCCACCAACTTTACGCCACCGACATGCTCGGCATTCAACAGGCCTTGGACCTGGGCAACACCGGACGTGCCGTGGATCAACTGCTCGCCTATGAACCAAGCCCGGGCGAACCGGACTTTCGCGGATGGGAATGGTGGTTCTTCGCCAAACGTTGTTTGAGCTGGATCGAAACCCATGCCGATCGCCTTTCAACGAATTCGCCGCCGCCGATCGTGGAAACCGACCTGCCCGTCGAACCCGTGGTCGGCGCGCAGACGCCTCCCGTCTTCTCACCCGACTCGTCCTTGGTCGCCTACGCCGACGCCCGAGGTTTGGTGAATCTTTGGGACCGAAGCCGCCGTGAAGTCGTTCTCCGCCTGCCGGCGGGCCTGAACCCACTCGGCTTCTCGGAGGACGGTTCAATCCTCATCACCGCCGCCATTCCGACTCCACTTCCCCTCGAAGCCGGCCCGTTCGGAGGACTGGAATTCTGGGATGTCCGATCCGGATCGCGCCTGCGCGCGTGGTCCCCGGAAACCACCAATGAGATCGTGAGCGCGGCCTGCCTCTCGACGGATGGACGATGGCTCGCAACCGGCGATCCGGCCGGCAAGCTTCGACTGAGGAGCGTCGACGACGGACTCTCCGTCCGCGAACTGAGCCCCGCGAACCAACGGGTCTGGAGCCTCGCCTTTTCGCCCGACAACCGGGTGCTCGCCATCACGCTGGAGTCCGAGTTGTGGTTCCAACGCTTGGATCGGCAGCAGATCGTCAAGAAAAGGGGGAGCTCGACCCCCGTTGCGTTTTCCCCAGACGGACGGCTTGTCGCGGCCGGCAACTTCCGTCAAATCCGGATCTACGACGTCGACTCCGGCAAGCCGCTGCATGGGTTCTTCTCGGACCTTCCCGTCTGGATGGCTTTCTCCAAGGACGGCCAGACCCTCGCGTGCGCCGACGGAGGCGTATCGCTTTGGAACGTCGCGACCGAACGTCGACTGGCGACGCTCCTGCCTCGATCCGGGGCGGAGTTTGTCCGTTTTTCGCCGGATGGTTCGACGCTGATCGGAGGTCGCCGAGGCGAGATCCACCTCTGGGACGCGGCGAGTCCTCGTGAGATCGAACGCCTGTTCAACAGCTCGGTTCCTTCCTACTCCGCCACCCTTCCCCCGCGCGATCCCTCGCGTGTTCCTCCCAGAGCCGCCGACACACTGCGTCGATTGATCGACTTGACCGGCTACTACGTGGCGTCGCTCGACGACAACTGGGGCGGATCACCCGGCGACAATGACAACAGTCTTCGCGAACTGCCCTCCGGCGTCCGAACCCTCGCGGGCGTTCCCTTCGATATCCGCGGCATCCTCCAATTGGGTTCGCTCCACGGCTATCCGCGGAGGATCCGCGGCATCCCGATCGGAATGAAGTGCGTGGCACTGCATTTCCTGCAGGGGGCCGCGTGGGGAATCGATCCGCCTGGCACCCAGGTCGGACGTTACATTCTCAACTACGTCGATGGCGGGTCCGAGGAGGTCCCCCTGGTGCTGGAGCGGACGATCACCGACTGGACGGCCTCCGCAAGCGACGAGGTTCCCGCGGCCATGTCCATTGCGTGGGACGGATCCAACGAATCCGCCCGTTCCCTGGGGTTGCGAAAGCGCCTGTACAAGATCACCTGGACCAATCCCCGTCCGAATGTCGAAATCCGGACGCTGGATTTCGCTTGGGCTTCGGTTCAGACGGAACCTTTCCTGGTCGCCGTCACGGCGGAGTAGCTCAAAGGGGTCAGTTCTTGTTATTGACAACACCCAGACGCTGTAGCGGAGTTTTCCACCCCACCCCACCCCACCCGACACCGGCCGTGACGAATCCCTCAAGCACGATGCGACAATAACAAGAACTGACCCCTATGCCGGAGGCGCGGGGAAAGGCCTTGTCAACGCGGGCGGGTCCGGTGGCAGGATCACCGGCGTCCACGCAACCTTTGGAAGCACTGGCCCCCCATGTTCCCATTCCAATTTCCATCCCCGCACCGCCGATTCGGTCCCGCATGGTTTCGAGCGTTCGTCCTGTTGATCGCCGCCGCCGCGTTGTGCGCGACCCGCGCGTCGGCGGCCGATTCCGCGTCGTCCGGGTCCCGGCCGAACGTTCTCTTCATCCTTTGTGATGACATCCGGCCGGACGCGGTGGGCTGCTACGGGTCCGCGCACGTCAGGACGCCGCACATCGACGCGCTTGCCCGCGATGGCGTCCGTTTCGCGAACGCGTTTTGCACGACGTCCCTCTGTTCGCCCAGTCGGGCGAGCATCCTGACCGGCCTCTACGCCAGCCGGCATGGGGTCCGCGACAATTTCACCGAACTCCCGGCCCGTCTTCCCCAGTGGCCCGCGCGCCTTCAAGAGCAGGGGTATTCCACCGCCTACCTTGGCAAGTGGCACATGGGCGAGACCAACGACGCTCCGCGCCCCGGTTTCGACTGGTTCGTCACCCACAAGGGCCAGGGCAAGTACTTCGACACCGAATGGAACGTCAACGGACTGCGTCGCGAAACGCCGAAGGGCTACTACACCCACGTGGTCACCGACTACGCCGTCGACTGGCTGAAGCAACAGAAGCCCGGGAAGCCATGGGCGCTCTGCATTGGTCAGAAGGCGCCCCACTCGTTCTATTTCCCCGAGGAGAAGTACGCCCACACCTTTGACAACGTTCGCGTCCCTTATCCCGCCAGCGCCTTTCAGCTGGAGATGAAGCCCGATTGGATCCGCCAGCGGCTCAGCACGTGGCACGGCATCTACGGGCCCCTCTTCGATTGGAGGAAAGTGTTCCCCGACAACCGGCCGGAGGCGGTGCGGGACTTCGAGAACATGGTGCACGCCTATTGGGGGACGATCCTGAGCATCGACGACAGCGTTGGCCGGTTGGTCGCCCACCTGCGTGAGACCGGTCAGTACGACCGCACCGTGATCGTCTTCATGGGGGACAACGGACTTCTGGAAGGCGAACACGGAATGGTCGACAAGCGCACCATGCATGAACCCAGCATTCGCATCCCGATCATCGCGCGCGGTCCGGGCCTGCCTTCGGGGAAGGTGATCCAGGGGCAGACCCTCACCGTGGACATCGCCCCCAGCCTGCTCGAACTTTGCGGCGCCCCGGCGATTCCCGGCATCCAGGGACGGTCCTGGGTGACGCTGGCGCGCTCCGGCGACCCCGCCTGGCGCACCTCCTGGTTCTACGAGTACAACTACGAGAAGCAATTTCCCTACACTCCCAACATCCGGGGAATCCGGACCGACACTTGGAAGTATGTCCGTTACCCTCACGGCGACGGTTCGCCGGACCGGCATCTTCCGGAACTGTACAACCTCGTCGACGACCCGGGTGAACTCCGCAATCTGGCGCGGTCCCCGGAGCACTCCGAAACCCGGGCGCGCCTTGAAGCCGAACTGGCGGGCGCGCTGGCCGCGGCCGGCCTGACTCCGGGCAAGGACGTGATGCCGCTCGATGCCGGGATCAAGACGGAACTGCCCGACGCGAAGATCCGCTAGGCTGTTCCAGGCTGATGAATGCTGGAACCGGGATCGCGGTGTTTCTCGAGCGCCTGGGCGATCGTCGCGACGCTTCGCAGGATTTCCCGCGCGGCGGCGGAATCGGCGATCCTGAACCCGAAGCCCTTTTCCAGCGCCACCACGAGTTGGAGCGCATCGACGGAATCGAGTCCGAGGCTTTCGGGGCCGAAAAGGGGTTGATCGTCCCCGATCTCGGCGGGTGTCACTTGCAGCATCAGGGTCTCGACCATGAGTTCCTTGAGTTGCCGCCTGAGATTTCCTGCTTCGAGTTCGAGTTCGTGGGACATCACAGCATCACAGAATTCCGCCGTCGATTTTGAGGACGGACCCTGTGATATAGGAGGCGTCGGAACAAGCGAGAAACCGGACGGCCGCGGCGACTTCGTCGGGTCGACCGAAGCGTCGGGCGGGAATCTGGGCCAGCGCGGAGCGTTTCGCCGCCTCATCGAGTCCGGCGAGCGCGTCCGTTTCGATGTACCCGGGGCAGACCGCGTTCACCGTGATCCCGATGCGGGCCACCTCCTTCGCCAACGAACGCGTCAGCGCGAGGACGCCGGCTTTGGCGGCCGCGTAGTTCGCCTGTCCGGCGGGGGGCAGGAGGGCGCTCAGCGAAGCGATGTTCACGATGCGGCCGCTTCGCTGGCTGATCATCGCGGGCATCACCGCCTGGCAGCCGTGAAACACCCCGTCGAGGTTCAACGCCAGGACGCGATCCCACGCCTCGATCGGAAGCGTCGCGAGCAGGCCGTCCTCGTGATTCCCCGCGTTGTTCACCAGCACGTCGATTTGGCCATGGCGTTCGAGCACCGCGGCCACCGACCGTTTCCACTCCGAGGCCTGGGTCACGTCCCACGGCTCCACCCGGCATCGGCCCTCGCTCGAATCGGCGAGCGCGTCGGCGCGGTCACGGTGGCGATTGACGTTCAAAACCACGGTTCCAGTGTCCGCCTCCGCCAGAAACGCACTGGCGATCGCCTGGCCCAAACCTCCGTTGCCGCCTGTCACAACGATGACCCGTTTCATTCCGATCCCCCCAATTCTTCGCACCGGGTGAACACCGCCGCGACGGCGTTCTCCTGGGTGCCGACCACGCTCACCACCGCCCTGTCGAAAGTCGTCTCGGTTGAAGCCCGGGATCCCTCGTCGGCGTTGCCATCTCCGCCATCTCCGTGAGCGACGGCGGCCACCGCGGCGGCGCATTGCCAGCCCGCACCCGCGGTCCAGGCTTCGCCCAGGACGGCCTTCACGGACCATCGGTCACCGGTCCATCTCCTCCACGCGTCGCGTTCCGCGCGTTCCAGTCTTCCGCCGCCACCGATTCCGTCCACCAGGAGCGGTCTTCGCCCGCCTTCGAACCAACGGGTTGGATCCAACTGATCGCGAGCCTCCGCGATGGCGCGATCCGGAGGACGCTGGTCGCCGTACGGGAAGGCATCCGAGATCGTGTCGAGTCGAGCGAGCCCGCGGACCTCTCCGGCGCGGGCGAGCACCAGCGCCGCGGCCCCTTCGGCGCCGACCGCGGTGCGGCTCAGCAGCAGCAGACCCTCGCCGACGAGCCAGTCCGCTTCCTCGGAGGCCACCACCAGGCAACGATCCACGACCCCGAGGTTCAGCCAAAGCGCGGCCGTGGCGAGGGCCTTCAGGAGGCAACCCGCGTCTCCCACTTCGGTGTGCACGCGACCCCGGATTCCCAGGACCGCGGCCAGGTGGCTGGCGGGAGCGTTGTAGACCGTCTCGGGAAAAAGCAGGGGGCTCGCGGTGACCGGTTCGCGAAGCACCTCCTCGTAAAACCGCCGCGAGTAGACCACCGAACCCGTCATCGTGCAGAAAACGAGCCCGAGCCGGAGGGTGTCGGCGGATTCCGACGGCGCCGACGGGATTCCACCCAAGGCTTCCGCGGCGGCTGCGACGCAGAAATGGGAGATGGGGCTGGATCTTCGGAGCCGCGGTTGGGCGAGGAAACCCGGACGCGTCTCCGGCGCCGGCACCCGACGCAACGCCAGTGGATGGTCGGCTTTGGGTCCCTGGATCGTCGTCGACGGCAGGGCGGTTCCTTTTCGAAGCGCGTCGATGAGCGCTTCAACTCCCCAACCCGCGGGCGACACGGCTCCCAGCCCGGTGACCACGATGTCACTCACGCCACCTCCGGAATGCGAGGGTCGCGTTGGATCCCCCGAAACCGAATGAATTCGAAAGCGCGACTTCGAGGTCGGGCGCGGAAGTAGGAACCGTGACCACGGGGAATCGGCATTCGGGGTCGGGTTCGCGGTGGGTGGTGGTCGGGGGAAGCCAGCGGCCCTGCAAAGCCATCACGCAAACCGCGGCTTCGACCGCTCCCGCCGCGCCCAGGAGATGGCCGACGGACGATTTCGTCGAACTGACCGGAAGCCGGTCCACGTGGGATCCGGCCCAGGTTCGGATCGCGATCGCCTCGGAAGAGTCGTTCAGGGGTGTTCCGGTTCCGTGCGCGTTGATGTAGCCGACTGCATCGGGGCTGATTCCGGCTGCTCGCGCAGCCTCGGTCATGCTCGCGACCGCGGCGACGCCCTGCGGATGCGGTTGGGTCAGGTGATGCACGTCGGTGGAGCATCCATAGCCGATCAATTCCGCGCGGATCGTTGCGCCCCGTTCCCTTGCCGACTCCAGCGTTTCCAGCACCAGCACGGCGGCACCTTCGCCCAGTCCGAGGCCGTCCCGATCCCTGTCGAACGGTCGGCACACCGTGGGTGACAGTGCCTGGAGCGCGTCGAATCCGGAGAAGACCAGTTCGCTGAGGGCGTCGTAGCCACCCGCGATGGCTCGCCGTCCGCGACCGGAGCGCAGCCATTCCCAGGCGTGGCCCACCGCGTTGGCGCCCGACGCGCACGCGTTCGCGATGACCGTCACCGGCCCGTGCCACCCGAGGTCGTCCGCGAGGTCCCGCGTCTGGCGGCAGACAAAATAGTCCGACACGCGGGTCGCCTGGCCGCGGCGGCTCGCCGTGGACGTCACGCCGGCGCGGAAGAACTCCTGACCGCGGTTCATCCCGGCGCTGGTCGTGGCGAGAACCACGGGAAGGGTTTCGTGCTCGATGAACGGCCCCCTTGCGAGATCCGCCTGGGCCGCGGCTTCCCGCGCCGCCATGAGAAGGAGCCGTCCCGCGCGATCCATCCGCGTCAATCGCCGGGGCGAAAGGCCGCCGCGTTCGAAGGTCTCGGGAAGGACCACCTCGGCGGCGCGACGTGTGCGCTGACGGCTGGCGTCGAACAGTCGCACCGGACCGAACGCCACGTTGCCTTCCCGGAATCCCTCCGCGTTGACGGTCCATCCGCAACCGAGGGCGGTGACGATCCCTCCGCCGGTGATCACGACGCGAGGCGGGTGGGTTGGGGGAATGGGCAGCGGAAAGAGCACAGGCAGGGTCGGCGTCCGAAGATTGCCACCCACCCCTTGACGCGTCCATCCTTCC
Organism: Limisphaerales bacterium; assembly: GCA_050250555.1. Taxonomy (GTDB): domain Bacteria; phylum Verrucomicrobiota; class Verrucomicrobiia; order Limisphaerales; family CAIMTB01; genus CAIMTB01. The sequence goes on along the minus strand of JBFWOK010000005.1, from coordinate 32,248 downwards.
GCCGCCTGAGCGCCGCATCTTCCAGCGCCGGGAGCCCTCCTCCCGAGACCGACGTGTCCTGGGATGTCGTCATCCTCGGTGGCTCGCTCGCCGGCGCGTCCGCGGCCGTCCTGTTGCTTCGTCAACAGCCCGACCTTCGAGTCCTGATCCTTGAACGGGCGCCCGTTTTCCGGCGGCGGGTCGGCGAGGCGACCGTCGAGATCAGCGGCTATTTCCTCGGGCGCGTGCTGGGTCTGACGCGGCACCTCAACGAACACCACTTGGTCAAACAGGGGATGCGGTTCTGGTTCCAGAACGGGCGCACTTCGAATCTGGCCGACAGTTCGGAGATCGGCGGTCGATACCTCGTTCGGCTTCCGGCCTACCAGGTCGACCGCGCCGTCCTCGACGAGAAGGTCCTCGAGTTGGCCGTTTCGGCGGGCGCGACGGTCTGGCGTCCCGCCAGCGCCGCGCGCGTGGATCTCAGACCAGGCGGCCTTCAGTCGGTGACGGTCCGACGCGAGGATGTCGCGTTGGAGGTCCGTGCGCGATGGGTTGTCGATGCCTCCGGAGTCGGCGCCGTTCTCGCGAGACAGGAGGGTTGGCTCGAGCCGAATACCCGCCATCCCACCTCGTCGGCGTGGGCCCGGTGGGAAGGGGTTGCCGACTGGGACGGCCGGGAACTGGCGGAGCGACATCCGGAGTGGGCGGCGGCGTGCCCGGGCATTCGGGGCACCGCGACCAACCATTTCATGGGCGACGGTTGGTGGGCCTGGTGCATTCCGCTGAAGGACGGCGACGTGAGCGTTGGCGTCGTCTTTGATGAGCGCCGTGTTCACTGGCCCGAAACCGGATCCGTCGGCGAGCGCCTCAAGGCCTTCCTGGATCGACATCCGGCGGCGCGCGAGATCCTCGCACGGGCTCGGTGGAAGGAAGGCGATGTTCACTGGCGGCGGCATCTCGCGTACCGCAGTCGCGTGATTGCGGGCGATGGGTTCGTCGTGGTTGGGGACGCGGCGGGGTTCATCGACCCATTCTACAGTCCGGGAATGGACTGGCTCGCGTTCACCACGTTTTCGGGTGTGGACATCGTCCGTCGGGGTCTTGGGGGCGAGGAACTGGCGCCGGTACTCGCCCGGCACAACGCCACGTTCGGTCGGAGCTACGACCGGTGGTTCGAAGCGGTGTACGAAAACAAGTATGCGTACCTCGGTGACTTCGAACTGATGCGCCTGGCCTTTGTTCTCGACCTCGGATTGTACTATCTCGGCATCGTGTCGCAGCCCTTCAAGCGGGGTGACGCCGCCCTCCTGCAGCCTGTGTTTTCCACGGGCCCGTCGGTTCCCGTGTTCCATCTGATGCGCGCCTACAACCGGAGGTTGGCCGCCATCGCGGAATCACGGCGCGCGCGGGGCGCCTTCGGGCGACGCAATGACCGTGAACGCTTTCTGTTCGGTGGTTTCTCCCTGGATCCGATGAGTGCCCGTCCCGTGATTTCGGCGCTGGGCCGCTGGCTTCTGCTCGAACTCACCGAAGGCTGGCGCTCGTGGGGACGGCGTCGGAGCGGCCCCGTTGCGGCTCAGCCCATTCCGGTCGCGGGCGCTGGCAAAGCCCCGGGGGTCAACCCAGCGCCAGGACCGGCGTCCGCTTCCAACCCGGGACCCGCGGCCGGCAAGACCCGGGGCCTCGCGGCGTAATGTTCGGCGAGGCTGACCGGCGACGGTTCGAGTCCTTCCTTGGCGATCGCGGTGAGCACGCGTTCCTCGGTCATGACATACCGGTCGCGGGTGTAGAGGAGATAGTCCCCGCGAAAAGCCTCCGGCGTGAGGTTCATGGTGACGAGATTCGCGCCCGCCCGCAGGCCTCGCCGGTAGCCGAGCCCGGGTTGGGAGAGATTCAGGGCGCTCACGGCGGGGATCACCCAGTCCGGTCGCAGAATCCGCAGCCACGCCATGCAGTTGAGAGTCAGTTCGACGTCGCCTGGCGGCGCGGACGAAAGCGAGGTCTCCGCTCCGGGGATGAACGGGCTCACGCTGCATCCGGACAACGGCAACGACACCGCCAGCGAGATGTTCTTCAGGCGATGGGCCTCCGTCTCCCCGGGCAGTCCCGCAATGAACCCGGAACTCACGTGCCATCCGTCGCCGGCCAGCATTCGAATGTGACGCAGTCGCTCCTCGAGCGTCCCCGGCGCCCGGAATTCCTTGTATCGATCCGCATCGGAGATCTCGAACTTCATGATGTAGATCGTCGCTCCCGAGTCGCGAAGCGCCCTGTAGCGGCCTGCGTCCAAAGTGCCGAGGCAGACGCTGATTCCCAGCGAGGTGTGCCGGCGAAGAAGGCTGATCAGCGGAAGCACGACTTCGTCCATCGCCCGCGGATCCTCACCGGTCTGGATGTTGAGATCGGTGATCGCCGCGGGCCGCGCCTCGACCAGCAATTCCGCGAGCCGTTCCGGCTCCACGCGGAACCGAGCCAGGTCCCGGTTGTCGCGGCGCATCCCGCAATAGCCGCAGTTCTCCCGGCAGTAGTTCGAAACCTCGACCACCCCTCGCACGAACACCCGACGTCCGAATTCATCGGAGGTCACCGTCCTCGCCCGGGCATGCAGTCCGTCCTGAGCCTGCCCCTGAAGGTCCAAATCCTGGTCGCGTGGCTGAATGTCGAATGAACTCAACCAGCCCATTAATCCGTTCCATCCCGAAGGGGGCAAATCAAAAGCCGTGGACGAAATGCGCCTTCCGCCTCCCAGGCACCGGAACTGCCGCTCGCCTCGGGTTCCCAACACCCGTAGTTTTGGGCCGTGAACACCGACGGTGCCGGCCTCGCCGTCATCCCCTGTCTGAACGAGGCGCGTCATATCGGCGACGTCGTCGAGGGCGCGCGCCGGCACATCAGCCGGGTGATCGTCGTCGACGACGGGTCCACCGACGGGACGGCGGCCCTGGCGGCTTCCGCGGGGGCTGTCGTGCTCCAGCATCCCAGCCCGCGAGGCAAAGGCGCCGCTTTGGCGACAGGCCTGTCGCACGCGCTCGAAATGGGAGCGGCTTGGGCGCTGTGCCTCGATGGCGACGGACAGCATTCCGCCGACGATATCCCCGTCTTCCTGACGGCCGCCTCCGAATCCGGCGCCGGGTTGATCATTGGGAACCGGTTCGCCAACGCGCCCCGCATGCCTTGGCTCCGACGCGTCGTCAACCAGGTGCTGAGCCGATGGATTGGGGTCCTCGTCGGCCGCGCGATTCCCGATTCCCAGTGCGGATTCCGCCTCATCCGGCTCGACCTCTGGCAACGCCTGAATCTCGGGTCGCGGAGGTTCGAGGTCGAATCGGAGATGATCGTGGCGAGCGTTCGCGTTGGCGCGTCGATCGAGTTTGTTCCGGTTCAATCGGTGTACGGCGTCGAGACGAGCAAGATCGCCCCGATCCGGGATTCGTTGCGCTGGCTCCGCTGGTACGTGGGGGCCATCCGTGCCCGCGCCACCACGTCAAAGCCTGGTTCCTCCGGGATTCACGTCGCCGTCCGCCCCGTCCCCGCCCCCTCGAGGTCGCAAGAGCCCGCCTGTTCCGAGCGGATTTCGAGAACGGAACCCCATTGAGCCGCGTCTCCGACGCGCTCCCATTTCCCGCCAACGCTAGGCCTTCACCGCGTCGAGAACGATGCGGCAGCCGAATTCGACCGTGACGCGCGGGGTCGGAATTCCCGCGCGGAGCCCCATCCCGCGGAGTTCGCCAACCCGGAACCCGCGTCGGACCGAGATCAGTCCGTCCTCGATCAGGTGGGGCGCCAATCCCATCCATGGGGTCACCGTCCGCACAAGACCGTACAGGAACGGATTGCGATGCAGGTCGCTCACGATCAATCGCCGGCGCGCGACCCGCCAGCCCTCCCGGAGATGCGCCACCACGCCGTCGTCGGTCAGGTGATGCGTCATCTGCGACGCGATCACGAGGTCGAAGGACGCGTCCGGGAACGGCAGGTTGGTGGCGTCGCCGACGAGTTTCCGCGGAATCGGGTTCCGCTCGATCCCGGTGGCGTTCAGGTCGAGGCACGTGAACTCCCATTTCCACCCGCGCCGATCCGCCCATTGCATCAACTCGACCGCCAATTGCCCGTCGCCCGCTCCCACTTCGAGCACGTCCGCTCGGGTCCAGGACGATTCCCCCACTTCCCTTGGCGCCAGACGGCGGGTGAACGGGTCGGCATGACGGAAGAGGCGGTTGATCCTTCCAAGCTGCGCGTAGTCGCGCGCGATGTCGGCGGGCGGGCGTCCCGGTTCGTCAAAGCATTCGGCTTGGCGACTCCGGTGGCTCAGGAACATGGTCTTCTCCTACGCAAACGCGATCCCAGGAACAAGCTTCGTGCCACCCGACCACGCCCCGGCGTCGACCCTCCAGGCGCGTCCCAAGAATTGCCCTTCGCCTCCTCGTGGGAATCGGGGTCGCGGCGGCGATCGGGCTGTTGACCGGCGCGATCAGCCGGCATGAGGCCCGCCGTGCCCGTCCGGCCGGCTTTGGCGCGGGATTGATTCATGGCGCCGCCATGCCGTGCATGTTTCCCGGACTCGTCCTCGGTCACGACACGTTCATTTACGCCACCTTCAACTCGGGCCGGCCGTACAAGCTCGGGTACACCCTTGGGGTGAATCTCTGCGGAGCGGCGTTCTTCGGATTGCTCTATCGTCGGGGCGCTCGTCCCGGCCTTGGAACCGGCCCCATCGGCTCCGCCGACCCGGCCAGCCCCGCCGGGTCCGGTACCGGCGCGACTCAGTACCAAGCCGAGCAATAGACTTCGTAGGCGTCGACTTCTCCCCCGAGGAAGTATGGCGTTCGCGGCATGGTGAACCGGCCGGTCGCGCGGTCGAACAGGAGTTCAATGGGTTCCTCCGCGTTGTTCGGATCGTACGCCATGATTCGGATCGAATCGGTCCCGGAGCGCGCCGCGTACGCGAGGACCGCGTGGTTGATGGTGAGATCGGGAAAGCGGATGACATGCACCGCCGCGATCGCGCCGTTCGCCAGTTTCTCCTCGAGCCGCTCCGCGACGCCCGCCTGGTGGCGTCTCGAAAAGGGAAACAGAATCCGCCAGTGCCCCCGCTGCGCGTAGCTCTGCCAGGATCCGCCCAACTCCTCCGTGAGAATTGCGCGATGCTCGGCGCTGAAGGCTTTCAGATCCGCGTACCCCGGGAACTCAATCCGATCGGCCTCCGACGCCGCCCGGCGGGACGATCGCCGGACCACGGCGCGCACTTTCCGGCGATAGGATTCGGCCGAGGCGCGCGGAAGCTCTGGTCGAAAGGCGGCGTGCAGCTTGAATTCCTTGGCCGCCCGCACCAGGACGAAGCAGCGGTGGGCGTAGTCCGCCCGCGGAACCCGGGTCTCATGCTCCATGACTCCGGTCTCGGGATTCTCGCGATAACTCCAGTAGGTCTGGTTCGGGAAGGCGAAGGTGTCGCTCCCGAAAGTGAACGAGAGGGGCGTTTCGAGCGCGGCCCGCTGACGAGGCGCGCACCCTGAAGCCGCGAGGAGCAGCAGCCCCAGCGCCCCGATCCATGGCGGGATCACCGTTGGGAACGAGAATGAGAATGAGAATGAGGATGCTCGAAACACAAGCCGCTTGCCCCGACGCTACGCATCACCTACGAAGCACTCAATGCTGTACGAGCGGTGGCTTCAAGTCGCGCGGTCTTGGCGGACCGCGCCCGCCATCCTGGATGTCCATACCGCGCGCTCCTGGACCTTCGCCGACCTCGAACGCGAAGCCGATTCGTCCCCGCTCCCGCAACGCGTGGTCCACCCCGCCGGCAACGGCGCCGAGTTCGTGCTGGATGTCCTCCGGGCCTGGCGGCACGGCCGGATCGTCTGTCCGCTCGACGCCGATCAGACCGCCGGCTCGATCCCCGAAATCCCTCGCGAATGCGTCCACCTGAAGCTCACCTCCGCATCGACAGGGGTTTCCCGGATGGTCGCTTTCACCGCCGCCCAGCTGGCCGCCGATGCCGACCAGATCGTCGAGACCATGGGCCTCCGGCCAGGCTGGCCCAACGTCGCGGTCATCTCCCTGGCCCATTCGTATGGGTACTCGAATCTCGTGCTTCCACTCCTGCTTCATGGCATCCCGCTCGTGGTCGCCGAGAGCAGACTCCCGGAAGCGCTCCGCCGCGCCTGCCGAACCCGGCCCGAGGTCACGCTGCCCGCGGTCCCCGTCCTCTGGAGGCAGTGGTTCGAAGCCGGTTCCATCCCCGCCAACATCCGGCTCGCCATCTCCGCGGGCGCGCCGCTCGCCGTCTCCCTGGAGCGCGCCATCCACGAACGCCATGGCCTCAAGATTCACAACTTCTATGGCTCCACCGAATGCGGTGGAATCGCCTACGATTCCGGGTGCGTCCCCAGGTCCTCCGAGACGTGGGTGGGACATCCGATGCGAGGCGTCGATCTTTCGGTCGGCGCGGACGGTTGCCTCGAGGTGCGCGGCGCGTCGGTCGGGCTCGGCTATGTGCCTCCCGACACGCTGCACCTCGGTCACGGACGCTATCGCTCGCATGATCTTGTCGAGGTCTCGCATTCCGGCGTCTCGCTGCTTGGCCGGGCGACCGATCTCATCAACGTGGCCGGCCGCAAGGTGGCTCCCGAAACGATCGAGCGCGCGGTGAGCGCGATTCCCGGTGTCGCGGCCTGCCTTGTCTTCGGTGTTCCCGAGCAGGTCGCCGGCCGGAACGAGCACATCGTCGCGATCGTCGCGCCCTCGGGAGACGCGGCGTCCGGACTCGATCTCGATCGGATTCGAGCGGATCTCCTTCAAGGGCTGCCCGCGTGGCAGATTCCCCGGGAATGGAAGGTGGTTGAGAAGATCCCGGCGAATACCCGGGGCAAAATCTCGCGGGACGCCTGGCGCCAGCGCTACCTGGCCGGGGAGTTGGAGTCCGCCGGACTGATGAATAAGCCACCGAAGGGTGTGTGACGACGGAGCGGGGGTCGAGTCCCGTGGCGGATTTGGCGCGGTAACCGCCGATCAACCGGTGTCTGGCATCCGACCTCCGAGGTCGCCGCGGATCGCCGAGCCATGGCGAGCCCCACCAAAGCGGTGCGGAGCACCGCACTCTCCAAAGGACCCGAGTACAAAGGGACGGGCTTCTTTCTGGGTCGGGTCGGAATCCGGCTTCCGTTCAATGGGCGAGCGGTTAGGTTTCGGCGCTATGGCACTCGCCGCCCAATACCGATCCCAAAACCGACCGGGATGCTCCGGCCGCGGCCTCGGGTGAGGGGCGCGTACCCACCCAGGTCCGAAACCGCAATGAAAAGCCCAAACTCCATAGCCCCCCGCCTCGCAATACTCGCGATGGGCATCGCCATCCTCTTTGCGACGGCGCCGAGCGGCCGTGCCCAATCCGCGCCCACGCTGGCGTCGGTGTCACCGACGAACGGCGCGATGCTCGTGCCGACGACCGCTTCGGTGGTGTTCGTCTTCGACCAGGAAATGGACACGTCGGTGTTCCTCCTTCAGACCATTCCGAACGCTCTGGTCGGGAATTTCGAAGTCGTCGCACCCGGGTTCAACCAGTCGTTGATCGCGACCTGGGGCTCGGACAAGAAGAGCCTGACGCTCAAGCCGGCCATCCAGTTCCCCTACGCCACGTTCACCTGGCGGCTGAATCCGCCGGGAGCCTTGTTTCCCCTCAAGAGCATGGGCGGAGTCCTGCTGGACACCGTGAGCGGGACGTTCGCGACCGGGGTCGGGGGAACCGTGCCTGTGTTGGTGTCGAGCAGCCCGGCAAACGACAGCATTCGCGTCGATCCGGCGACGGTGATCTCGTTCAACTTCGACCAGGCCATGAAGACCAACACGCCCGTTGCCGATGCCGTGGCTTGGACGGGGCAGGGCCTTGATCCCGCCAAATTTCGCTACTCCTGGTCCGCCAACAGCCGGAGCCTTCTTTGCGACTACGAGGGGGATCTTCCGGTGAGCACGGAGATCCGGTGGGCGCTGAATCCCGCAAGCGCGACTTCGAAACTCCAGAACCCGGCTGGATTGGTCGTACCGTCCGGGACCTACGCCGGTGGATTCACCACCGGGTCCGGCATTCCGTGCAACCCGCCGGTTTCTCCCCCCGACTGGGGCAGCTACTCCCTCTTCAAGACCTCCAGCTTTCGGCAAGAGTCCGCCGGCGACCCCGTACCCTCGACGGAGACCCAATCCTTCAACTTCGGGGCGACCGTCCAGGGGGCGGCGCTGGGTCCGGTCGCAACGGCCGGTAGCCTCACCTATCCCGACGGGACGCGCGTTGCCTTCACGGCGAGTCCGGGGCAGTTCCTCCAGGACATCCGCTATTTCGACACGGAGGCGGCCCAGGACGCCGCCACACCGCCGGGCGTCTACACCCTGCGGTTCACCCTCGGCACGCTTCCGGAATCAGTCGCGGCGATGACGCTTCCCGCTGGCGCGCCCCCGGTCCCCAGGATCGTCAACTTCGACGAGGGCCAGAAAATCCGGGCCGACGCGGACTTCACGCTGACTTGGAACGCTTTCACAGGGGCCGGACCGGGTGATTTCCTCTCCCTCTCGATCTTCGACGATCGCGGCAGGATCCGATTTTCGGCGCCGGATCCGTGCGTTCCGATTGAGTTGCCCGTGACCGCCACGTCGATCGTGATTCCCGCGAAGACCTTTCCCACCAACGCGTTGCTCACCGGCCACATTATATTCTCCCGCGCCTTTTACCAGTCCACCAACACGATCCCCAAGATGGGCGGTTCCGGATCCATCCTTCGCAACACGCTGTTCTCGTTGGGCACGCTCGGCGGTGGTGGCGGCACCGAACCCCCCGCGGCTCCCGCGCGGTTTTCGAACCCGCGCCTTTCGCCGGGAGGGAAGCCCACCTTCGACATCTCCGGAACTCCAGGGGCGCGCTACACCATTCAGCGAAGCGGTCAGGTCGGTTCGAACGCGAATTGGTCGAATGCGTCGTCCGTCACGCTGGACGCCACCGGCAACGGCACGGCGGAGGATCCCACGCCGCCATCGTCCTTCCCGTTCTACTACCGGGCCACTCAGCCCTGAACCCGTCCCCGCCCGGGACTACGGGATCAGTCGGTGGGGAAACGTGTCGGCGGGATCCAAGGGGTCCGGGGCGAATTCCAAGGCGTGGCCGTCGGCTTCGGGCTGAAGGGCGTGGGCGATCCCGGGAGGAATTCGAATCAGGTCGCCGGCCTGCATACGAACCTCGCCGCGTTCCCCGCTCGCGGGATCCTCGACCACCACGCGCATTGCGCCGGCGATCAGGTAGATGGATTCGTCCTTGCGCCGATGCACGTGATTGCCGCGCACGCCGCCACCGCGGAGATCGATCCAGGCGAGATACCGGATGCCGGGCTCGCCGTTGTGGAACTGCGCCAGCTCGCCCTGCGGAAGGAGGAGTCGCTTGAGATCGGGGAGCACTGATCCTGGTGCCGGTCGACCTTCAAACACGGGCAACCGGTAACGGACGACTCGGCCACCGAGGACAGTCTCACGATTCGGATTTTGATTTGGGTCGGTGGGATGCGACATGGCGGTTGGCGAATGCTCGTTGCTCACCCCACGGCTGGCAACCGATCATCCATCTCTTTGCGCTGCGTCATCGCGTCATGGATGAGGGGTGCCATGCGCCGGATACCCGCTCCGTCACGCGCCGTGCTCCGCGCCGTGGGAGCCGCCGGCCGTTCAGCACCTGGCCAATGACGGTGGAGCGCACGAGGAGATGATAGCTCGCCAGCGCGATCGCGATTGTGGCGACGGAGATGATCGCGAGTTTGAGCGACCAGTTCAGGGGCAATTCGGCGACCGCCACCTGGAGCCAGACCACGATCGGTAGGTGGATCAGGTACATCCAGTAGGACGAGTCGGCCACGTAGCGAACCGCGGCGTTGGGCCGCCGACACAGGTTTCTGAAGATGCCCAGGGTCAGAAACAGGAGCGACCACATCGTCAGGGCATACCCAAGGGAGTAGGCAATGCGCGCGGCGACGCGGTGGCCGTGGGCCGGATCGCCCTCGATTCGGCCCAGCGCGAGGATCAAAACAGCGCCGATTCCCGCGAGGACCCATCTCATCGGCGTCAACCGTGCGAGAGCGCCGATCAGCTCGCGCTGCCGGCCCAGCATCCATCCAAAGAGGAAGAATCCCCCGTAGATGGCGAGAACCGGGAAATGGGGGAAAAGCGATTGGTCGGGTGTGTCCATCCCCCAGCCGGTCATGAACCTCAGGACGGCAGCCGTGGGGATCGCGAGGATCAGCGGCGAGAACGGGGAAGCCGCGAGCCAGGCGACGATGGCATCACCCTTTCGGAGGAATGCGCCACCCAGGGAACCGGAGGCGGCCAACAACCACCGCCCCGACAGTGTCAGCGCGGTGACCAACGCCAGGTAGTACAGAAACCAAAGATGCGTTCCGGTGAAGATGCCGGTTGGAAGGGTCGAAAGGGATTGAAAGCCGCCGAGCAGGCCGGCCCAAACATCGACGTCCCCTCGCAGGCTGGCGTTTCCCATGATCCAGCCCGAGACCAGAAGCGGGCGGAGGAGAAACCAGCCCGCGACGAACGGCACCAGAATTCGAACCACGCGTGAACGGACGAACTCGGCGGCGCCCTTGCGATGCAAAGTGAGTTGGCTGAAGAAACCGGCCAGCAGGAAGAACGTCTCCATTCGGAACGCGTGGCTGACCACGACGAAGATCGACACCAGCGGACTGGTTGAAACGTCCTGCACGGCCCAGCCGATGAAGACGGGCATGAAGGACATGCCGGCGTGGAAGACCACTCCGAGCAGGAGCGCGAACGCGCGGGTCGCGTCGAGGAAATCCAGTCTCGTCGTGGCCGCCTCCTGGGCGGGGTTGGGCGAGGGGATTGAAAGAGGGGATGGCGACATGGTGGCGCGTCTTTTGGGGTAGTACTGAAGCGAGGGTTCAATAGAAGCCGAGTTCATCCACCTCGTAGGCGAACGCGGTCTTGGACATCGCGAAGGAGACCAGGTTGACGCTGGTGACCGTTTTGAGATCGAGGGCCGTTTGCTCCGACCAGGCGCGTTTCAGGGTGTTGAAGGGAATCCGCACCTCGCGGAAATCGCCCCCCGTCGCGCCGGTGATTGGAGCGCTCGCGTGATAGTCGAAATTGGTGACCGCCGAGGTGGCGATCTGAACGCTGAGGATGCCCGAGATGCCTTTCACGCGAAGGCGGATCCCCTCGTACGCGCTCATGTCCTTCGGGGTTCCATCCGGTGAAACGGGGGACACAGCGCTCATGAAGGCGGGGACTCCGCGACCGGGAATGAGATCGCCGGTGATCGACAACACACCGTCCCGGCATTTCACGGTCGCTCGCGATTGACTTCCGGCGGTCTTGTCGTCGAACAGCAGGCGTTCGGCGCCCTTCAGATTCCGTCCCGCGTCCGAATAGTCATCCAGCAGGAGCGGCGCGGGGGCCGACCTTGCATTGAGCGGGGTCTCGGCTTGATCTGGGGTTCCGTGTTCGCGATCGCACCCGATGGCGCCCAGCAGCAGAAAGGCGGTCCACAGGGATGCATACCGTCGTTGATTCGATTGCGTTGATTTCATGAGATAGGGTCGTCCGTCGTTTCGGCGGCCACGGTCCGACTGAGGAGGCGTGGGCGCCTGGTGGGTCACGTTGGTGGTACTTCTCTTCGGCGGTTCGGAGGTTTCTCCGTTTCTCCTCCCTATCCTGAAAGAAGCGCCGACCCGGGTTACAAGGTTCCCCGGAGTTCGATGACTGGTACCTCGGGTAGGCAACCGGCGTCTCCCGCGCCTGCCGGGGCGCGATGGCGCTGGGTTGGGGACCCGCGGCCGCGCCCGCCGGAGCGGGCTTGCCGCCGGCTAATGTCCGGCGGCCCTCCGGGCCCAGAAAATTCGGTTTGGCGGATTGCCGACCGGAAATGTCGCGGAACCGGACTGGTTCCACTCGGGATGGGGGGTCAGTGCCGCACGACGCGGGTTCGCGCCAGGTGGTCCTGCAGGCCGCGGTGAGGACGGACCACCGCGTAAAGCGCGGCCGCGGTCCACGCCAGGAGCAGGTAAAACTCAAAGCCGGGGTGGTTCGGAGGATTGGTCCGCCCAATCCACAGGCCGATCAATGACGGAAGGAGTGGCATCCAAACGATGGCCCAACGGACCAGGAGCCGACGCCGGCTCGCGCGTTGTCCCGTCGAGTCGATGACCACCAGGCGGAAGATGGAATGGCTGCACGTCGTGCGAAACGGGACCTCGAGCAACTGAAAGCCCATGCGGGCTGCCAGGACCACGCCGAGCGAGGTCAGCGCGACCGTGAACAACCCGGTCGCGGTTGGGTCGGTCCCTTTATCCTGGTGGTTTGCCAGGAACATCATGATCCAGACATAGATCGGCAGCATGAACACCGATCCGGCTCGGACTCCCCGGCTGATCTCAACCGGCCTGTCCAGCAATCCCCGCAGGATGCCGGTCAGGTAGCTGAGCTTCTCGAATCTTCCGAAAGCCAGGTTTTGCAGGACCTTTCGCGCATGCAGCGGCAGCGTTGTGGAGTCCACGCGCTCCGCGATTGCGTTCAGGAAGCGCTGTTGACCGTCGAGGTGTTTCACGGCGAAGCGTTCCGCGGGGGGATTCACGAACGGCCATGGGCGGTCGAGCAGGACGGCCTGTCCTTGGTCCGTGATCCAGACGTGATCGAGGCTCAGTTCGTCGGGCAGCGTCTGGTCGGTGTCGGCTTGCCAAAGCTCCGAAGCGAGGTCGTGGAGCCAGTGTCGAAGGTCGGCCCAGGGGACGGACTTTTCGTTTTCGACGCAGCGGTTGAAAGGCATTCCCTGGGGGGCGTCGAAGGCGTCCCAGGTGCGGCCGGCGACGGACACCTTCTGGAGCCATCGAAGGCGACCTGGCCGGGCGACGCTTCGCCGGGCCGCCGAGGGAGCCGTTGATTCCCGGCTCCAGAGCCAGACCTCGCGGCGCAGGACGGGATCCGTCGCGGCAATCCAAGTTCCCGGCGCGATTTCGCCGGTCATTCGATAGGGGCCGAGTGTCGCGATGGGTGATTCAGGCGCGGGAGCTGGGAGCGCCGACGGCATCGACGGCTTGGGAGTACCCTTCGGCTTCAGCACGACGCGGGTTCCGGAGATGCGGTCCCAGGCGGTGGCGAATCCGTTTTCGGGACGGGCCTTCAGGGCGAGGAGGACAGCCAGCCAGGGGCACACGTTGCTCGCGCCGAGGTAGATCAAGGCGTGAACGCCGGTGACGCTGGCGGCGTCCACGGGTGCCACCGTGGCGAGCAGGAACGGCACGCGGACGGCTTCGATGAACCCGATGGGAACGAAGATCCGAAGAAAGGCCCGACCCAGGCCAGGGACGCGATTCCCGGATCGGACGACGCGCAAGCCCATCACGGCCTTGCCGAGCCCCGCGCCCCAGATGCCTTCGGTGATGGTGAAGTAGAGGAATCCGAACGCGAGGAAGGCCAGGTAATACCTCGCCGAAGGGAGGGTGCGTTCGACCAGCGGCCCGAAGTGAAATCTTCCAAGTCCGATCGAGAGCGACAGCGCGACATACGGGACGAAGAACGCGATGATGTAGTCGATCCAGCCCGCGGCGGCCCTCGTATTCATCGAGGCGGGTTCGGCTTCCCGCGAGCTGAAGGGCAGCAGCGCATCCCGCAACTGGCCATAGTCCGCGAACCTGTCGGCGGGTTCCTTCGCGAGACAACGGGCGACGACGCGTTCCAGGGTCGGCGGCACGTCGTCGCGGAAGGTACCGAGGGCTTTTGGCTTTTGGTTGACGGCGTTGGCCACCACCTGGACCGCGTTGTCGCCCTCGAAAGGCGGACGGTTCGTGAGCAGGGTGAACAGGGTCGCACCGACCGAGTAGATGTCGGCGCGAACATCCACGGTGTCGCCGCGGAGCTGTTCCGGAGCCGCGAAGGCGGGAGTGCCTAGGATCCGCCCGTGGCCGGTGACGAACGTATCGGCCCGTGCGAGCGTGGACACCGAGATCCCGAAGTCGCCGACCTTGACCGGACCTTCCGGGGTGAGAAAGCAGTTCGAGGGCTTGATGTCGCGGTGCAACACTCCGCTCGCCGAGGCGGCTTCCAGGCCGGAAATGATGTCGAGAATGGCGTCCACGGCCTCCGCGATCGGCAGCGGTCCGCGTCGCCGGAGTTCGTCCTGAAGCGTTCCGCCGCCCGCGATCTCCATCGTGATCACGGGATTGCCCTCGATCTCCTCGCTGCCGAAGACGTACAGGCTGTTCGGATGATTCACCCGGGCCGCGAGCCGGCCTTCGCGAAGGAAGCGCTGCCGAAGTTCCGGGGCGTCCAGTTCCCGATCGAGCATCTTGAGGGCGACGCGACGTCCGCTGGCCAGGTGCTCGGCTTCATAGACCGTGCCCATCCCGCCCTGTCCAAGGATTCCTCGCAGACGGTAGCCGCCGAGATCGTGGGGGAACTGGGCTGGGCGGATTGGCGGCGAGCCCGATGCCATCCCGCGGGGCGCCGCCACGGTCTCCGGTTCATCGGCGGTGGTGTCGGCATCGATGGCCGCGGACAGCAGACAGGCCGGGCACACTTTCTCCCGGGCGCCGGGCGGAATGACTCCGTCGCAGCGAGGGCAGGTGGGTGTGTTTCCGGAGTTCATGGGTTCAGGATTCGCGCGACAATCACCATCACCATCACCATCATCCTGAAAGGAATCCGGGCGCTGGTTACATGACCACCAGGCCGGCGGTTCAACCGCCGCGCAGCACGGACACAAGATGGCGCATCTCATCATCCACCGCGGACGGATCGTCGACGGTTTCCGCGACTTCCGAGCGGAGCAGTTCCCGATAGCGTTTCCGGAATCGGTGAATCGCCACTTTCAAGGCGCCTTCGCTCACGCCGAGTTGGGCGGCGGTCTCGGCCCGATTCGGCTCCTCGCCGGTCAGGCTTCCCCGCAGGGCCTCGAACAAGTTCGCTTTTCCTTCCGCCTCGGATTCCGTCCGCAACCGCGCGAGGGCGACTTCGGTCAATCGCAGGGCCCACTCGCGGTCAAAACAGGTGTCCAAATCGTCGGAGCCGCGGGGTTCGATGGCATAGCGAGCCTCGGGATCCAGCGCGTCCCATTCGAGCAAGGCCTGTCCGCCACCGCGTTTGAGTCGTCGCGCGCGGTGCCATTCGTTCGCGAGGAAGTTCTTCATGGAACCCAGGAGATAAGTTCGGAACCGGCCTCGATCACGGTTCGCCAACGCGAATCCACCGCCTTCGATGAACTGCGCGAAGAAGGCTTGCGTCAGGTCCTGGGCGTCGGCGGACGAATGGCCCCGGTTACGGACGAACGCGTAGAGCGGATACCAGTAGGCGCGACACAGCTCCTCGAGGGCCTTGCGCGCCTGGGTACGGTCCGCGGGTTGCTGGGACTGCGCGGTGCCGACGAGGCTCCACTGGGTCGTATGGAACGCCTGCCGTCCAGGGTCTGGCGTGTGCATCGAGCCTCGCTTAGCACCACGGCCGCGAATCACCAAACCCAATTCCGCTTCCAGACGCGTGGAAGGACCCGGGATGCGGACCCTACCTGACCGAAGCGATCATTGGGATCCCGGCGGAACCGTCCCAAAACCCCGCGTAAGAAACCACGAAGAGCACGAAGAGCACGAAGGGAGAGGCGGAAGCGAGTCCCTGATCGGGATTGACCTGTAGCGGATTGCCGAGGCCGGAACGAATCGTGCTTCCTTCGTGTCCTTCGTGCCTTCGTGGTGGGATCGCCTTCTCCCAAGCGCCCCTCTCCGGAGATCAGGGAACCGTCGGCATGTTCATCTGGAAATGCACCCGCTTCGGAATCCGATCCTCCTGCGTGAAGAATCCGCCGGTGTGGAAGGTCTTCGTCTGCGGGTACTGGCCCGCCTGGGTCGGTATCGCCCGGATGACGTAGTTGAATCCGCCGAAGTTGTGAAAGGTGCCATCCTTGTCCCCGAACACCTTCACCTGCAATGGCGCCATACCGAGGTCCTCGCCGTTCACTTCGATCCGGACATCCGGTTCGCTCGCCTCGACGTCAATCAGGTAGGCGACGGTGCCGTCCGGGCCCCGTTCCCGTCCGGGCTCCTGTCCGGAGGGAGAGGACGTGGAACTCGCGCAACCGGCGGCCAGCAGGCACGCAGCCCCGGCGGAAAAGCGGACGATTCGCATGGATCAGATCCTGCCCGGGCTCCGCGCTTCCCTCAACCGTGCAGTCGACGATGGCGATGAAGAGTCGCTTTCAATTGAACCGGAGATTCCAAAGCCGGGGCGTCGGTGTTTTCGGACGTTCGGGAAGCAAACGGTGGGCCACTCGAGCGGTCGGGAAACCAGCACGATCTTGCTTTTATTGGTTTATTACTTGCAGACTACTCCAATCCCGGGCGATGGCTTGACCTTCAATCGAGGTGTCCATTGCGCCCGGATCGATCCTCACTCACAAACCTACCCAATGAAGACACGTCTCCTGGTCATAGCCAGTCTGGCACTCTGCCTGTTTGTGCCTCGCACCCCGGCTCAAGATCCGCCTAAGAAGCCGGGCCCGGAACAGAAGAACCTCGAGATGTTCACCGGGAGATGGAAGTTCGTTGAGGTGAGTACGGAGAATCCTTTTTGGCCGGTTGGCACCGTGTCGGTAAAAACCGAGAGCCGAATGATCCTTGACGGTTATTTCTTTGAGGAGAGAGCCGCGGGCGTGGGGCCAGGGGGACCGATTTCGTGGTTGTGGCTCATAGGATGGGACGATGAGAAGAAGCAGTATCAGGGGACGTTTTTCGAGAACTCAGGGTTCTTCCACAAAGATTGGAAGAACGAATCTATCATACTGACGCTCCAAGGTAGGACATGGTCGGGGAAGTGGAATTCCGAGAAGGACGGGAAGCAGTATCCTTGTCGTAGTTCGACCACTATCGCGCCAGACGGTAAGAGCTGCCATTATCAGTTCGAATACTCCGACGATGGAACCCAGTGGAAGGTCTTCATGACCGGCAAGGGCAAGAAGGTCGGTTCGACTCGCCCTCGATAATAACGTCCGACGAGGTCATCGGGTCGGCGTCACCGGGAAACGGTTTGGCTCACCCGGGCCTGGGTTCGGTCCTTGTCGACGGCGCACCCGCGAGCGTGAGTTCGCACTGCAGCACGAGAGCGCCCAGGACGCTCGCCGAAGCTTTCGCCTGGATCAGGTGTCCCATCCGTCCGCTCACCTCGGCGTGCAATGTGATCACTTCGCCGGGTCTCGCCGATCCCATGATCTTTGAACCGCGGACGGCCGCGAGCTTGAGCCTGGGAAGGGCCCCGTGATCGGGGTCGCTCTGGGCCACCACCCCGGCCAGTTGGGCGCAGGCCTCGATCAGGAGAACCCCGGGGAACAACGGGTCACCCGGGAAGTGCCCCGCCAGGAAGGGTTCGCTTCCCAGAACTTTGTATTCCCCGGTCCCGCGTTTCCCGGGCTCCAGCGTGAGCACCCGGTCGACGAATCGGAATCCCGGTCCGTGCGGAAGCCGGCTCAATGCCTCGTCCAAGGCTTCGCGCCCGGCACTGCTCATCGTCATCGGGTCTTCGGGGACAGGGGTTCGGTGACTTTCACGTCGGGATCCAGAACCACTTCGAAAGTCCCATCGGGCAGGACGGGATTGGTCTGAGTTTCCGAAAATTCGTTGCGCAGGCTGGAGCCGTCCGCGAACACGAGTTCCGTCGCCCGCAGCGAAGCGTCCGCCTCGAAGAGGACGACGCGAAACGTGGGGAGCATCCGCCGTACCGACGCGGACCGTGGCCGGAGTTCCAAGGTGACAAGTCCGTTCGTGGAGGACTCCGACACCAGGGTGAACCGCTTGTCGAGATCGGCCCGACCCCTTGGGAAACCGGCTTCGAGGAGGGACAGCATCTGGGCCCAGGGACCGGTGCCGCCCGCGTCCGCGGGGTACCTTTCGGCCCGGTTCAATCGCGGGTAATGAACGATCACCGAGTCCACCTGCCGGACGGCGATCGTTTGAGCGGGGCGGCCGATCTCCCACCGGAAGCGGTCCGGAGCGGCGAACCACACGCGCCCTTCGGACTTCAACGGCTGGGTCAGTGTCTTCAGGGACCGGGTCTGAACGAAGGCCGCCGTCCATGTCCGCACAGCGCCCTGGTGATTCAGCCATTCACCGAGGATATCCCGGGGCGGAGTGGGTTTCGCCGGTTCGTTCGGGGACGCGGATGCGAATGCGGACGCCAATGCGCTGACAGGAGCGACGGCTACGCCCACCAGCAGGGCGGTCATGGTCATCGTTGCGGTAACAGTCGCGGCGATCGCGACGGCCGTTCGCATCCCCTTGGACGCTGGGATCATGGCCTTTCGGGCGCCTCGGGCTCGGGCCAGACCGGGACGAAATGAAACCATTGGTCCGCATGCTGGCGGAGGTGCGGTTCGAAAGCACGCAGGATGTCCTGGGTCAGATCGCGCCGGGCTTCGCGGGTCCCGAGGGATTTACGGTCGTATTGGATCGGCGGCAGGACGTGGGCTGCGTAACCGGATTCGGTGGCGGGCAACACCACGGGCAGAAGGAGGCATCCGGTGGCGCGGGCGAGTTCGGCCCCGGCGATCGAGGCGATGAACGGCCGGCCGAAGAGGCTCACACCCACGCCGCTTCCAGGGGGAGGACGATCGATCAGCAGGGCGACCACCGCGCCGTCCTGAAGCCGTTTGATGACCTCGACGAACGCGAACGGGTCGTGACCGATGACCAAAGTTTCGATCCCCCACCGGGCTCGGGCCTTGATCCGCATCTCCGTGAAGCCCTCGCCGGGTTCCGAGAGCGTGATCACGACCAGTTGAATTCCTCGATTGGCCAGCAGCGGGGCACCGAATTCCCAGTTGCCGAGGTGCGGTGTGACGAGCAGGACGCCCCGGCCTGTTTTGCGCGCGGCCTCCAGATGTTCCCAGCCGGTGAACGCTCCGAAAAGGTCGGCCACCGGCTGTCCGGATTCATAGATCCAGAGGTCCGCGAGTTTTCGGCCGAATCCCCGGAACAACCGCCACGCCAGTCGGCGCGCTTCCTGGTTGTAGTTCCCGACGACGGGCGCGAGGTTGCGGACCACCACTTCGCGACGGGCGGTCGCGGCGAGGGCGTAGAGCATGCCGCCGAGTTCCGCGAGTCGGAGGAGAATCGGCCGTGGAACCACGCGGGCGACGGCGAGTCCGCGGCGCCAGGTGTTTCCGTGGTACAGGCACGACGGGTTGTTCCGGGTGACGCGGTGCGCAGGTGTCGCTTCGATCACTGGCTGACCCCGACGCCACCAGGCGGGCAGAAGCCAGCAGGCCACGCCATACGCGCTTGCCAGACCCAGGGCGCAGACGGAGCCCAGGCTCGCGAGGCCCGCGTTCCCGGACCAGGCCAGCGAGCCGAACCCGGTGACCGTTGTGGCCATGCACAGGAAGAGGGCCAGTCCGACTCCGCGCCGAACCGCCGGGAGATTCCCGTCGTGCCGCCGAAGCGCCAGGAGCATGTGGATGGCGAAATCGGTTCCAGTCCCAAGCAGCAAGGGGAGCGCGGTCAGATTCATGAGGTTCCACTCCCACCCCAGGACCGCCATCGCCACGAGCAGGATCAAACAGGCAAGACCGACCGAGGCCACGGCCCAACCGAGGTCCCTCGAGGAACGCAGGGCCAAGGCCAGGGAAACGACCCAGATGAGGACCATCGCCCCGGTCATCCACCCCAGCCTTCCCTCGACCCGGGCGAGGAGTTCACCTCCCAGCAAATCCCATCCGCCCACGGAAAGACCGGCGGCTCGAAGCTCAGCCACGGTCGAAGGAACGCCGGTCCCTTGATCCGGTCTGAGAATGCCCAACGCCAGGAATCCTTCAGGTCCCCGCGACGCGACTTGGGAAACGACCCAATCGCTCATTTCGTGCGTCGGCCAGAACACGCCTCCGGTTGCGCCTGCCCGTTCCCAGATCCCGATCAGTATTTCCGCGTAGCGGAAGGCTTCCGCCGAGAATCCGTTCGCTTCCAGGTCCCGCCGCAGACGCTCTTTGGCGGCGCCGATCGCCGCCAGGTGCCCGACGTTGGAACGCTGCCGTTCGGGATCAGGCCACAGGCCGGTCGGCAGTTGCCAGGAGAGCAGGCGCCGACCCTGTTCCCTGGTCTCGGTTTCGGGTTTGCCGAGAATCCGTTCCGCTTCGCGCAGCTTCGACGCGACTTCCGCTTCGGTCGATCCTTCGGCCACGAGCCACCAGGGATCGGGTGTGGATCCTCCCAACCGTTCCCGCATTTCCTCGAGGGCTCCGTACGCTTCGCTTTTCAGGGGACGAAGGGGCGCCGCGGTGGGATCCAGTCGCGGCAATCCGCGCGCCGCCAGCACGGCCACGCCCGCCAGGACCAGGGTCCCGGTCAGCCACCCGGCCCATCCAAAGCGCGCGCCCGGGTGTCGAACCGGTGCCGCTGGCGGACCCGGGCTCAACCGGGACGATGTCGCGACAGGCATCCACGGCGGGACACAAAACGCCAGCATCATCCCCGCTCCCACCAGCGATCCCAGGGCCACGAGGGCTCCCAACTGCACGAGCCCAGGGATTCCGCTCCACGTCACGGTCGCGAACGCGGCCGATGTCGTGATCGCCGACCAAACCACGCCGCGACCGACCGACCTGCGCAGGGTTCGGGCATCCCCGGTCCCAAGCGCCCGCGCTTCCTGGTAAAGCACGAGGCCGTAGTCCACCACGAGTCCGAGCAGGATCGCGGCGAAACCGAGGCTCACCGAGTTGATTCGTCCGAAGATGAGCCCGCCCAGTCCGAGGGTCACTCCCAGCGTCGCGGTGAGGAGCAGGAAGATCCAGAGCAACGGTCGCCATCGCCGATGCGCCCAGCCGAAGAGCAGGGCGATGACGAGCGCCGTGCCCAGCACCGAGCCGACCATGTCGCGCTCCATCCCGCGCGCGACCTCCGCGGCGATGGCGGGGCCGCCGGTCAGGCGCCAGCGGATCGTCGCGCGTTCGGAGCGAGCGCCCTGCCAAGTCCGGATCTCCGATCCGACCCAGTCCAACCATCGTTTGGAACGTTCAAGCCCGAGGTGCTCGGACGTCGGGGTCACCCAGAGGATCCGGTAGCGCCCATCCTCCGACGCAAACCTCGGGCCCTCGTCCTGGCCCGCGGCCGGAAGACCGGGGACTTCGCCCAAACCCAGCGGATCGTAGCCTGCCCGGGCGACGTCCATGGCCGAAAGGGAAGTCGCGAGCGTCTGCTTCGCCTCTTCAAGGCGGCTCGCGAGGGGACCGCTTTCCAATCGGTTCGCGAGTTCCACGACCGCCGAAGTGGGCGCGTTGAGCCACGCAGCCGCGACAAGTTCGGCGGTCAGGTCAGGGCGTTCTTCCCAGGGTGCGAGCCAGACCACGCGTTCCACGCGGCCGGAGTCGGTCCGCAGCGCCTCGGCGATTTCGCGTGCGGCCGCCGACACGACCTCCGGGTCGTCGCCCTGAAGGGTCACGATGAGGTCCTGGGTTCCGGCGAAATGCCGCTGATGCCGTTCGAGCGCCTGAACCGTTGGAAGGTCAGGTGGGAGAAGCGCCAGGACCTCGGTGTCGAATCGCAATCGGGACCATCCCAACACGACCAGCAGCGCGGCCAGCGCCGCCGCGAACAAGCCGGTCCGACTCATGGTTCGGCGACTCCCTCGAGCCACTCGCCGCTGTCGGCGTGGGCCAATCGCCAGGAGCCGTCGAGATCGCCTGAGAACGTCCAACCTCCCGTCGGTGGTTGACCCTGGGCTGCTCGAATCCATTGCGCCCAGGCGAGTCGGTCCGGAGGCGATCCGCTTCCTTGGAATCGACGGTCCATGAAGGGGAACGAAGCCAGCCACCGGTCGGGTTCGACCCGCACCTCCGCGACGAGAAGGGGCGACTTGCTGAAGTGCGCGTACCCGCGACCGTCGCGGGTCGTCGCGCCGAGCAGGTCCCCGACCAGTTCAAGGTCGCGATCCGCGGGATGCCACACAACCTGACCGCGGCGGATGCGCCAGGCCGGATCCGAAAGATCGACCGGCGCGGGGTGCCATCGGAGGCAGCCGGCGCACAAGATCGCGCCCACAAGACCGGCACGCAGCAGGAACCTCCGGCTCAGGCGTCCCCCGGCCCGCGACTCAGGTGCCGGATTCAGGCTGGAAAGTGGTTCAGTCAAAGCGGATCCGCGGGACGAGGGGCCAGCGCGCCTGCAGTCGGACGAGTTGGAAGAAGACCCAGAGCCGCCATCGCAAAGCCCAGCTCCCTTCGAGATCGCCCGCCAGGAAGGCGTTGACCGCGGCGGGCAAATGAAACCGGGGCCTGGGTTCGAGGAACAGCTCCATGAACGGCGTCGTGTAGAATTCCTCCACCATTCGCCAGTAGAACCGCATGGTTCGCTGGACCCTGCGTTCGTAGGCTTCGAAGAGCTGGAAACGTCGAGCGGGCTCCGCTTCGGATCCCAGCACCGTTTCGGCGGCGAGCTTGCCCGAAAACATCGCGAGATAGACTCCCGCCGAGAAGATCGGATCCATGAACCCCGCCGCATCGCCCGCCCGCAGGACCCGCTGTCCGACCAGGGACCTGTTGTAGTACGAAAAATCGGACGTCGTTTGGATGACGCCCGCCAGCGACGCGTTCTCCATGCGGTTCCTCACCGGCACCGCGGACTTCACGGCTTCGAAGAAGATCTCCGCGGGCGGGCGGCGCGCGGCGGAGAACTCCGCGACGTCCATCACCAGTCCGACGCTCACCTTCGCGGATCCGATCGGGATCATCCAAAACCAGCGGTTCTCGAGGCGGATGATCACCGTGTCGCCGCCCTTGGGTCCGGGATCGACTCGGACGCCGTTGAAGTGCCCGAAAATGGCGATCTTCCGGTGCCGCTCGTGAAAAACGCGGAGGCCTTCTTGGGTTCCCGTCACATTGCCGCGGCCGCTGCCATCGATGAGCCACCTCGCGGTGAACTTCTGGCGTTCACCCTGCTCCGAGGCCGCCGTCACGGACACGCCGTCGGACGTTTCCTTGAATCCCTCGACCGTCCAGCCTTCGCGGACTTCAGCGCCCACCGAGGCCGCGTGGCGCAGGAGGATCTCGTCGAACACCGCGCGCTCGACCTGGATGGCCTCCGATTCCCCCGTGAACCGACCTTCGCTGAAGACGAACGACGTTCCCTTCGATCCGTTCCCCAGATGGAACTGCGCGCCGAATTTCCGGGGAAAACCCGCCGCCTCGAGCTTGGAAAGCACCCCGAGTTCCTCGAAAAGCCGGCGGTTGTAGGGCAGGAGGGATTCGCCGATGTGGAACCGGGGAAAGTGTTCCTTCTCCAGGACCAGGGTCTTGCGACCCGCCCGGGCCAGCACCGTGGCCGCGGAGCTGCCCGCCGGGCCACCGCCGATCACCAGGGCATCCCAGACCGTCGAATCCATGCGCGGATTCAACCCGGATTCCAGGCACCGAACCACGGAAAACTCGGCGCGAAATGCCCCGGATGCCGCACCCGGGATCCAGCTCGACCGTCCGTCACGGCGCGGGCGGGTACTTGCCGGACAAGGCGGCCATGAAGTCGGTCAGGTCCAAGACCAGGCTCCGGATGTCCTGGATCTGGATATCCTCGTCCTTCATGAAAACGCCCCCCACCCGGGCACCCGCCGAGACCCCGCTCCGGCGCGCTTCGTAGGAGAAGACCTTCCGGTCGGCGTCCGTCATCACACCCTGGACCCGGAGCACGGGCTGACCTCCCCCGTAGAGTCCGACAAAGTACCGGGCCGCTCCGCCTCCCTTCGTGAACTCGACGATCGTGTTCTCGAGCTTGAGCGCCTTGGTTCCCGGGGGGATGTCGGCTTCGCGGGTCACCACGTGGGTGAAAAGACCGAGGTTCCGGCAATACTCCTCGGTCATGGTCACCAGGCGCTCCCGCGCGAGGGCATGGACCTTCACTTCCTCCTCGTTCTTCTCGTTGAACTTCGCCGTGGACAATGTCGGGGCGAGATAGAGGGTGTCGTACCCCGTGAACTGGAATCCGTCGGCCACCCAGCATTTGCCCTTCTCCATGTGCGGATTGTTGAAGCGACGCCCCCCGTCGGCCGCCACGGAGGCGCCGATTTCGATCGTACGACCGTCGGTGGCGAGGTACTTCCGGGCGTTGCCCCCGCTTTCGCCTCCCGTGCGCGCGGCTTCCCTCGGAGCGTCGGTTCCGGAGGCTTTCGAGCCGCTGGATGAGCAGCCGGCCAGACAACCGACCAAGGCCGCCGCGAGGAGGCCGAACGTCGCGTTGAGGAATCGGGCTTGGAATGCGGCGATGTGTCGGTTCATGGAAAAGAGTCGCTGTCCGGTAGTGATAGCCCGCCGGAGTGTCAAGGCGATTGCGGGCGGCACGAGCCGTCCCGTCCCGTCGGGCAAAGTTCGAACCCGCCCTGATGCCCGTTCCGATCGTCCTCAGTCCCGGATCCGCTCGAGGAAATACTCCAGCCCCAGCGCGACGCCGTCGCCGGCCGGTCGGTGGCTGACATACCCGCCCGCCGCGCGCACCGCTTCCTGGACTGGTGGGATTCCATTGGCGGGTGTGATCAGCCAGCGCGCGATTTCCGGCTTCAGCATCGGCAGGTCATTGTAGTGATCCCCCGCGGCCACGATGCCTTCGGGCGCCACGTGCAATCGCCGCGCGATCTCGTTCAGCGCTTTTCCCTTGTCGTAGCCATCGTGCGCGAACCGGATGTACACGTCGTTTCGAACCACCGTGAGATGTGGAACCCCCTTCGCGTACGCCTCCAGTCGCCACTGCACCTCATCCGCGTCCCGCAGGGAAGCCGCCAGCACGCAGACGGGCGAGAAGTCATCCTCGTAGAACGTCCCCCGATGATTCCGGTGAAGCTCGTCCCTCAGGCCCGGAAGGTCGGGCGCGATGCGCGCGAACAGTTCGTCGTGATCGCGAGCGCAAGCGGTGTTCCAGGTCGAGATCGGAACGTACTGATCGTCCTTCCGGACATGGATCTCCCGTTCGACCAGCACCAACGCATCCGGCTGCACCACGAGTCGCGCCCGGGCCAGGGTTTCGAGCAGGCTTCCGAGATCCCGCCCGGTGTTGATCACCCACGTCGCGCCCTTCCGCTGCAGCGCTCCCAGAAGATGCTGGAGCGCCATCGGTATCGGGGGATTCTCGAACTCGGCGAAGATCGTGCCGTCGAAATCGGTCGAAATCAGCTGGATCGGCATGGCATCGGATGGGGTCGTCAAACCCGGCTCCGAATGCTGACCCGGAGACCGACCGGGTGCCAGCGTTCTTCCATCGTCGTGGCTCCGTCGGGCGCTCGCCCCGCGCGGGGAACAGGAAAGACACGGCACCCGCCGGCTTGCACCGGCTTCGGACTCGTGCCATAGCCCGGGCTCATGGATGCATCGCCCAACCTCAACCCGCTCGAAGCGCGCTACGACGATGCGATGTACGATTTCACCACCGAACAATTCGACAGCGCGATCGCCAAGCTCGAAGCCATCCTCGCCGAGGCGCCCGATTATTTCGACGCCCGGCTCTCCCTCGGCATGGCCTGGTATCGCAAGGGCGATTTTCCCCGCGCCATCGCGGAAGGCCACAAGGCGGAGAAACTTCGGCCCAACGAACAGCTCGTCCACACGAACCTGTCGCTGTTCTACATGAAGTCCGGCGACAAGAAGACCGCCGAACATCACGGGCTCCAGGCCCGCATCGCTTCCTGGCGGGGCAACATGGACAAACCCGCGGCCGCGGGTTCGACTTCGTCCGATGGCGTTGACGACTCGGAACTCAAGATGGCCGGGGTTCCGACTCCCTCCGGTCCAGCCACCCCGGCCAAAGTCCCCGCCAAGTTCCCCGAGATGCCCTGGAAGAAGAAGCCCGTCGTTCCACAGGGTCCCGCCGACACGAACACCGGGCAGGCCGCCGGTGCCGCGGTGAATCCCGATTCCGCCACCCCGTCGCATCCCCGTTCATGAGCATGAAGGAATTCGTTCAAGTCGCGGACATCGCCAGCCTCGCACCCGGGCAGGGACGCACCGTCGAAGTCCGCGGCCGGCGGTTCGCCGTGTGGAACGTCGACGGCGCCATTTATGCGATCGACGACGACTGCCCGCACCGAGGCGGGCCGTTGGGGGCGGGCGTTTTGGAGAACGGCCAGGTGTTCTGTCCCTTGCACGGCTGGGCGTTCGATGTGAAGACCGGCGCGTGCCTCAGCAACCCGGCGCGACCGGTCGCGTGTCATCCCACCCGCGTTCAGGACGGGCACGTTTGGATCGAGGTCTGATTGGAGCCGCCGCGTAGGATCACCGACCACCGCTCCGAATGCGTTCCCATTGCCATCGCCCATACTTTTGTCTTTGCCCATGAAATCCGCCTACGAACTCGCCATGGAACGGCTCGCCAAGCAGTCGCCGACCGTCCAACTCACGAAGGAGCAGAAGGCCCGCCTCGCCGAGATCGATTCCATTTACAAGGCGAAGATCGCGGAGCGCGAACTCTTCCTCAACGACCGGACGACCGAGGCCACCACGAAGGGTGACTACGAGGCGCTGGCCCAGATTGAGAAGCAGCGGATTTCGGAACGCCGGTCCCTCGAAGCGGAATGTGAGGAGAAGAAGGACGTGGTCCGGAAAGGCGGCTGACCTCCGCGTCGCGGAACCGTCCCTTGATCGAGAGATCAGAAGCGCCAGATGAAGTCGATGGTGAACCGGTCGCCGAAGATGCCTTCCGGTTGGGAGATCGGGAATTCGTAGGCGAAGCCGAAATCGAGGTGATCGATCACCCGGGAGCGGAAGCCGAGCCCCAGAACGGACTGCGTGTATCCGGAAGCCTTGGTGGAGCCGAAATTGAAGAGGTCGAATCCTTCGAAATCGACGCCGAGCCCTTCGCCTTCGCTCAGGACCGTGAAGGCGTTCCACGAGACGAACGGGATGAAATAGCGGCAGGTCGTGTAGTCGACCTGGAACGAGTAATGGAGCTGGGACGTCTCGTCGTTGCCGTCGTTCGGAATGATGGCGCCGAAATTGGCGAGCATGCGCAGGTTGCCGAAGCCCTTGCCGGCGGAGATGAAGGGATTCCAGGTGCCGTCACCGTTTCCCTGGAACACGTCGGAGTTGCCCGTTGGGAATTCGAAGGTGAGCCCCGGGGTCAGGATGAATTCGGCCTCCCGATTGTCGATCAGGGCGTACTTCACGCCCGCCGCGATGTCGGCCCACCCATCGGTTTTTGGCAGGCCGACGTCGGGGTTCATGTCGAGGTACCCGTCCTTGGTGGCGATGATCGCGAGTCGATCGGTCACAGCCCACCTGGCTTGGATCGCGTAGAGTTGGGCGTTGCCGCCGGTTCCGAGGTCGTCGCCGATGTTGTGCCAGGCGAAGATGGGCCGGACCTCGCTGTGCACATGGGGGTCCTCGAAGAAGACCGGATTCGTGACCGGCGAAACCGAGTCTTCCTTCCAGTCGGAGCCTTGTGTCTGGGTGGCCGGGACGAGGGTCAGCAGGGTTCCGGTTGCGAGTCCGACCACGGCCAGCCTGGCCGGATTCCGTGAAGATGCTTGATGCATGCGCGAGAATCCCCGCACGGAGTCGTCCGCCGGGACCAATCATTCCTTGGCGGGAATTTGGCGGAAATTGGCCAGGAGTGCGGATTCCACGCCATTGCCGATCGGAACCCACCCACTCATGGCGTGGAGAATCGGATCGGCGCGCCACCGTTCGGGGGCGACACCGAGGTTGGGCTGGTTGGCTGGTTGCTGGTTGTGGATTCAGGCAAATGAGCTTGCCCGCTGGGCGATTCCGGGCGAGAAAACCGCCCTCGGTTCTCGGTTCGCGGGGAAACAAGTTCCAGGGCCACACTTTCCGTCACGTCCAAGTCGGGAAGGGAAGGTTGATGGGACCGGAACTCTTCGACGAGAGCGCGCCCGCTCCGGCTCGAGCGCGGATGATGGATCTGCGATCCGCCGAAGCCGAAGCCGAAGCCGAGGCCCAGGCGGGGAACAAGACCCCGGCAGAAAACGTTGGGAAGGGTGGCTGAGTGGTTAAAGGCACCTGACTCGAAATCAGGCGTAGTCGAAAGGCTACCGCGAGTTCGAATCTCGCCCCTTCCGCCAACGTTCTAATCTTCGGTCCCGTCTTGGATTCCAGATCGCTCAAGAAGGACGGAAAACCAACCACGGAGCACTCGGATCACACGGAAGGAACAGGATTCGAAAGAGGAATCGTGATCCTTGTGGCTTCCAGTGGCTGACCGCTGGACCGGGCCCTGTGCGTGGAGAGATTTCTCACCTTCAGTCTTCAACGGGTTTTCCGGGCTGCGGAATATCGTGGTGCCCAGTCAAAGAAAAAAATCCCGACCCACCCCCGCGAGGGGATGGACCGGGATTGGGTGATGGCGGAGCCGGGTCCGCTTCGGATCAGAGATCAGGGTTTCGCCAGCCGGTAGAACTGAGCGGGCGAGGACGGGCTGACCGTGACCTTGTTGGAGTCGCCTTCAACAACGGGTGTCAGGCTGGAGTTCTGCCACGCGGCGGGCGCCAGCGAGGGGGTCGACTGGAGTTGGTAGCCGGTCGCGCTGGCGGGCCAGGACAGGACCACGCTGGCGCCGCTGCGCGCGGTCGTGAGCGAGGGAGGTGTCGAAGGCGCGAGATGCGACGACGTGACCTCCAGCGCCGCCAGATAGGTGATCCCCGGCGTGCTCGTGTACGCGACGACGAAGGACGCCGTGGCGGCGGAGTATTTCACATTGTGGAAGTTGACCGAGTTGCCGAGTCCACCGGGGGACTCCGCCAGGTAGTACGGCGTGCCGAGCTGGCTCGGAAGCGGCTGGCCATTCGGTCCAAGCACGCGGAAGGCGTAGGCGTCCGGGATGCTCGCGCTGCTGCCGACGGCATTGAAGCCGAGGACGATCACACCGTGTTCAGTATCCACGGCAAGTTGTGGATGCTGGTGATTGAACGAGGCGGGGCCGCCGCCGCGGAGGTAGGGAACTTCGGGTTGCGCCTCGGCGAAGGAGTAGTCCGGGGCGGGCCCGACGGACCGATAGGAGAGATCACCGATGGCGGTGCCGTTGCCGCCGTCGAAGGCGGTGATGATCTGGTTGTTGAACGGATTGAGGATCGAGGCGGGATGTCCTTCCGCGGTGCCCGCGGGTTCTCCATCCGCCATCGGCTGTTCCGTGCGCACCACCAGGGCGCCCTGGCTGTCCGGGCTGGAATCGACGATCGAGCCCACGATCCGGTTGCTCAGGGTTCCCGTGGAGCCGTTCGAATTGTCGGTGTTCGTCAGATAGAGGAACGCGTCAATTTCGGGGAGGTAGACGACATCCGGATCGTCCTCGTCGCCGACCGTCTGGAGTCGATCGAGTCGGGTGAAAGGCGCCGAGAGGCGGGTGCCCGCCTTGTCGTAGAGGACGCCCACGGTGCCTTCGCCCTCCTCAACGAATTTGCGCTCGGCAACGATCATGAAGTTGCCGTTCGCGGTGCTGACGGCGACGGCGACGTCGTCGTAGGACTGGTCGGAGTCCGGATCGTGGACGAACGCCTTGGCGACGGGGTTGGCGCCAACGCCGACCGGATTGATGAGGCTGACCAGGACGGAATCGAAGCCGCCGGCGTTGTAGGCGCGGGCGGTGGCGACGACGACGTACTGCTTGGACACCGGATTGTACTTCACGTCGGCGCGGTTGATGTTGCCGACGGGCGATCCGAGGACGGCGAACGGCTCGCTGGTTGGGACGAGGGTTCGCGGATCGTAGAACCGGCCGACCAGGGACGTCGCGGCGAACTCACCCGTGATCGGGTCCATGAAGCCGCCGACGTTGGCGGTGTCGACGGAAACGACGAGGACCTCCGGGGAGTCGCTGTTGGCTTCGAGGCTGGATTCCCGGGAGATGACGCCTTCACCCGTCACGACGACGGGTGCCCGGCTTCGGAGGCGGGGACCGTCGGGCGGGCTGAGAGGGGTCTGGAAATCCACCCAGGCGACGTAGAAGCTCGCGTCCACGAGGTCCGCGGTGATGTCGGAAGTTGTCTTCCGGGATTGGATGACAAACTTGCCGTCCCTGAACTCGTAGGAAAGGAACGCCCGCGATGCCAGGGGGACGGAGGTGCCGGATTCGGAGTCGGCGACTTGAAGGAGCAGGGCGCCGTCGGTTCCGGTTTTTCCCGGGATGGTGAGTTCGTAGGTGCCGGCGGCGGTCCTGGTGACGGTGAAGGTTCCGACCGCTTTCCGCTTGGAACCGTCGGAGCCGACGATATGGCCGCCGACGAGGTTCTGGGCGTTGAACGGCACGTAGACGAACTGGAACTCGGACTGATTGGCGGCCGCGAGATTCTCGGGCTCGGTTTCGGAATCCTCACGGACGGTGATGGTCCAGGCGGAGCCGTCTTCGAGGGGGAGCACGCCGACGATATTGACGTCGCTGCCGCCGTCGGAGGAGGTGGCGAAGATCATTCCGTCTTCGAGGGCGTTGACGCCTGGGAGCACGAGATTCGCGAGGCCGCCGTAGACGCCGCTCTCGGCGGGGAACTGGCTCCACTGGATCATGCCGGGGGTCAGGCCGGTGGCGTGGGCGTCGGCGCCGTTCCAACTGGAGGTGCCGTCGTCGGCTGGAGCGCCGACGTCACCGGCGAGCCAGCCCTGGTCATAGGGGAACCAGGAAGCGGAAAAGGCGAAGTTCGCTTCCGGACTGCTCGCGTGGGTTCCGGCGCGACCGGTGTTGATGTCGAGATTGCCGGGGCCGAAGCTGCCGTCGTTGACGTTGTAACCGGGGCCGGACGAGGCGCCGGAGATGCCGACGGTGGGGAAGAAGGGACCTTCACCGTCATTCCAGTCGATCGGACCGTTTTGGCGGGCGGTGGGAATCGTCACGCCGAGATTCGGGTGGGGGCGCCAGGCCTGGCTCGCGGCGACCCCCGGGGAGTTGTCGCCGAACTCGATGAATCCCTGGCCGAGGTTCGCGAGGGCGGCTGTGGGATCTCCGGGTGACAGGCGAAGGGCGAAATCGCCGCGGTTGTAGCGGTTGACCGACCACGGGATCGGTCCGCTGCCGTCGAGTGCCGTCACTTCAACATTGCTGTCGAAGGCGGCGCCGCCCTTGGCGATGACGTTGACGGCGGACACCGACGTGTTGGGGAATGGGCCGGGGGGACCACCGCCCTCAGGCACCTGCGGGGTGGGGCCGGGCGGTGCCGCGAACGCCGGGAGGGACGCGGCGAAGAGGGCGGCGAAGACGGGCGAGCGCCAGACGGAAGCCGTGAGGCGCGGTGACCCGATGGAGACGGGGGTGAAGGACCTCGGGGAACGATTTCGGATCGTCATGATGGATTGAATGCGGTTGCGGAGTTGCCGGTTCGAGTCGCGGGAACTCTGCGGGTTCACGGGGCGGGTCACAAGGCCTGCGACGAGTGTTTCCGAGCTGTTGCGAACGTGACGTTCGTTTGACGTCGCCGCCCCGGGATGGGGTCTTCCAAGAACCCGCAAAGCCATTCCCTTCGTTGGATTCGTTGGTTTCCTCGGATTCGTTGGGGTTGGGTCGCGGCGGAGTTGGGTTTGGACTCGGACGTTGATAGGCTCGGGGGGTGAAGTTGATCTCCTGGAACGTGAACGGATTGCGGGCGGTGCTGCGGAAGAATTTCCTCGAGTACCTGGCTCAGGAGGGACCCGACGTTCTCTGTCTCCAGGAGACGAAAGCCACGGCCGAGGATGTGGAATCCGTGTGGCCGTCGGAGTATTCGGCGCACTGGAATTCAGCGGAGAAGAAGGGCTACAGCGGGACGGCGATCCTGACCCGGATCCCTCCGGTCCGGATGCTGTGCGGGATCGGAGTGGCGGAGCACGACCGGGAGGGGCGTGTTCTGACGGCGGAGTTCCAGGACTACTTCGTGGTCAACGTGTATGTGCCGAACTCCCAGCGGGAACTGACGCGGCTACCCTACCGGATGGAATGGGATCGTGCGTTTCTGGCGTATCTGCGGCGACTGGGTCGCGCGAAGCCGGTGGTGGTCTGCGGGGATCTGAACGTGGCCCACACGGAGATCGATCTCGCGAATCCGAAGGCGAACGTGAGGAACCACGGGTTCACGGTGGAGGAGCGGGCGGGGCTGACGGCGGTGATCGATGCGGGATTCGTCGACACGTTTCGCGAGTTCGAAAAGGGAGGTGGCCATTACACCTGGTGGAGTCCGATGGGCGGGGCGCGGAGCCGGAACATCGGATGGCGTTTGGACTATTTCCTGATTCAACTGAGCCTGCGGCAACGTCTTCGGAGCGCGTTCATTCGGTCCGAAGTGCCCGGGTCGGACCACT
>JBFWOK010000004.1:0-92782 GCA_050250555.1 Limisphaerales bacterium | reverse complement strand
CCTCGTCCTTCGAGGCGTACCCGGTCTCCTGCCGGCGCAGGTTCACTTCGTTCTTCTTCACGTAGGCCTGAAAAACATCCTCGGCGCTCATGCCCAGCACCTGCGCGAGGCTGATCAGAAAATGAAAGAGGTCCACCACCTCGACCCGCGCGTTCTGGACGTCGAACTCCTGGTACTTCGCCCACCACTTCCACGGCACGCTGTCGGTCAGTTCCGCCAGCTCCTGGCTCATGGCCCGGCAGTAGTTCAGGATCCACTTGACCTTGTCCTCGTCGGACATCCCGTCGGTGTGCACGCCGATTCGGGCATTCAGCGCATGCTGCATCCGGAAGAGTTCCCGCAACTGGTCGGTTTGGTCGGGTGGCGTCACGCGACCTACGATTTTGAAGCCCAGCCCGGCCACGCAAGAACAATCCCATCGACGCCCAAATCCCAACCTGGCGCCGCCGCCCGAGCGGATGGTATCGCCGGGAAAAATCGCGGAGCGTCAGCGGAGTTTCGGAACCCCGGGTTGAATGGCCGGGATGGCCAGGAAGCTTTCGTCGCCCGCTCCGAGCGCCAGGATATTCGTGAGCGCCGCCTGGAAACGGCGACCTTGTTCGATGAAGGCCGGATCGGAGCCGAACCATGAACCGAAGAGAAGGTTGCTGATCACGATGGAACCGTCGTTGTCGTGATCGAGCGTGGCCAGCGCGCGGCGGGCATAGGCGGGAGAATTGGCGAGCCGGAGCACCTGCTGGCGGTCTTTCTCCGGCACAAACCCCAGGAACGCGCTCGTCGCCTCCAAGGCGGCCGTTTCAAGTTCCGCGAACATCCGCGCCTGTCCCTCCTCCGCTCCTTCCGCTGGAAATACCTGCACCTCCAGCGAGCGAACGTCCTGGTCGAGATTCAGCCACAGGGAATCGGATCCGGTTCGGCCCGGGGCGACCGGATCGGCCGCGAGCGCAACCAGGAGTCCGGTCTGATCGAAAACCGCCCCGAATTGGTAGCCGTCCAGCACCCCGTCGTCACCGACGAGATTGCTGATGACCAATCGAAAATCCCCCTCGACAGGGCACCCTTCGCCGCATCCGGCGGTATCGCCGCCGCAGTCGAGGCATCCCCGGATCTGATTCCCCATGGTCACGAGGTTGGTGAGCGCATACTGGCGATTGGCTGCTTCACGGACCTTTTGAACCGCCGGCAGCAGCAACCCGATGAGGATCGCGATGATGGCAATCACGACGAGCAACTCAATCAGGGTGAACGCATTACGCCAACGGGAGGGGGACGGGACCCTTTCCGGATGGGGGGTGCGGGCATCGGGCTGCGGCGAGGAGGGGCGGGAGGCTTTCATGGGCGCCGGGAGGCTAGGCAGGTGATGGAATTAGATCAATTGAATAATTGATTCGATTAGAAGACATGGTAGGGGCGGAAACACGTAGGGAACTCCAAGGGAAGTGCATCCTGTTTGGGACGCCGTATCCCGACAGCCTTCTTGCGTTGGTGGCGGGCGGTGGCGAAAATCCGTCATGCCCATGGTTGGCGGCGAATCCTGGAGCCTGCTCGAATGGTTCGAGTTTCTCAGTTACGTGGTCACCGTGGTCGGCCTTCCGTTCGCGATTCTCGTGTTCGCGTTGGAGCAGCGGCGCGAACGGCAGAATGAGGAGGCGGAGATCTTTCAGAGACTGGTCGACGAGTACAACGGCTTCCTCAAACTGGTCCTCGACAACTCCGACCTCCAACTCCTGCGGCGGATACCCCAGGACCTCGAGTTGAACCCCGAACAGAAGGAACGGCGGTTCGCGCTCTTCAGCATCCTCGTTTCCATCTTCGAACGCGCCTACATGCTGGTCTACGAGTCGAAGATGAGCCGGCAGACGGCGCGGCTCTGGAAGTCGTGGGAGGACTATATGCTGGAGTGGTGCCGCCGGTCGGACTTCCAGGAAGTGCTCCCGTCCCTGCTGGGTGGCGAGGACGATGAGTTTCAATCCTACATCCGTCGGATCGCCGCCCAGGAGACAAGCGCGGTTCGCGCATCGGACCCGGCTCGGGAATAGCCGGCGAGGAGTCAGGGGGACTGTTCGGGAATCGGGTTCTCCCGTTCCGCAGCCGGCCTTTGAAGGAGGGTGACCGCGATAGTTCCCAGGACGCATGCGAAGACAATGAGGCCGGAGAGGGCGTTGATGTCCGGGGTGATCCCGCGTTTGACGGAGGAGTAGATGAGGATCGGAAGTGTCGTGGACCCGGGGCCGCTGGTGAAGAAGCTGACGACGAAGTCGTCGACGCTCAGCGTGCACGCGAGGGCGGCGCCGGCGAAGACGCCGGGGCGCATGAGGGGCAGCGTCACGTGACGGAAGGTGTCCCAGGCGTTGGCGCCGAGGTCCCGGGCGGCTTCCTCGATGGCGGGATCGAGACCCGCCAGGCGGGAGCGGACGACGAGCGAGACGAACGGGATCTGAAACGTCACGTGGGCGACGATCATGGTTCCCAGGCCGAGTTGAAACAGGCCGAAGGCCTCTCGGAAAAGGGAGAAGAGCAGGAGCATGGCGATGGCCATGACGATGTCGGGGACCACAACGGGGAGGACGATCAGGCGCGAAAACAGGCGGCGTCCGGGAAAATCAAAACGGCTGAGGCC
The DNA here is from genome assembly GCA_050250555.1 of Limisphaerales bacterium. Classification (GTDB taxonomy): domain Bacteria; phylum Verrucomicrobiota; class Verrucomicrobiia; order Limisphaerales; family CAIMTB01; genus CAIMTB01. Next base: position 90,162 of record JBFWOK010000004.1, on the reverse strand, counting down.
GTATCCGAGCAGGGAACCGAGGACGGTGGAAATGGCCGTGCTGGCGACGGCGAGGAGGATGGTGTTTTTCAGGGCGGCCAGCTTCTCGGGGCTGTCGAGGAGTTGGAAATACCACCGCGTCGTGAATCCACCCCATCGGCCGCCACGCTCGGCGGCGTTGAACGACTGGACGAGCACCATGGCGATGGGGATGTAGAGGAACAGGAAGACCACGGCGGCGCTCCATCCGAGTCCGAGTCCGAATCGGGATCGCGACCTTTTCATGGGGATCCTCTCCGCTTTTCCACGGAGGAAATGCGCCGGAGCACCGCGAGACCGGCGAGGACCATGAGGATCGACACGCACGCCATGGCCGAGCCGAACGGCCAGTCTCGGCTGATTCCGAACTGCTGTTGGATCGCGTTGCCCAGCAGCACGGTTTTGGCTCCACCCAGGAGGTCGGGGATGACGAACTGGCCCGTGGCGGCGATGAACACCAGGAGGGATCCCGCCGCCAGGCCGGGCGCGATCTGGGGGAGGAGCGCGTGCCGGAACCGGTGCCAGACGTTGGCTCCCAGGTCGCTGGCGGCCTCGGCGAGGCTCCAGTCGATCTTCTCGACCGAGGCGTAAAGCGGGAGGGCGAGGAACGGGAGGAAATCGCAGGTCAACCCGACGAAGACGGCCAGGGTGCCGGGGTAGAGCGAGGTGCCGGCTTGAATCCAGCCCAGGGCGGCGGCACTCCGCGCGAGCCAGCCGTCGGCCGACAACACGATCTGCCACGCGTACGTGCGGATCAGGAGATTGGTCCAGAAGGGGATCACGACCAGCGTCAGGGCGATCCGACGCCGACGGACGGGAAGCGCTGCGATGAAGAACGTCAGGGGCAGGGCGGCGAGGGCGCAGAGGAGGGTCGTTCCCGCCGCCATGGCGAGGCTGCGGAGAACGACCTTCGGGTAGAGGGGTTCGAAGCCGAAGATGCCGAAGCCGGCGAGGCGCTTGAAATTGGCGAGCGTGAAATCCCACACCAATTCGCCGTGGACGCCGCGGGAGACGAAGCTGACGGCGACGATCCCAAGCATCGGAACGAGGAGAAACACGGTCACCCACGCGATGCCCGGGCCGCTCGTCAGCGCGGCCCGGGCCCATTCCTGGGTTCGGGTCAAGGCTTCGCCGAAGCGGACCCGCGTGGCGTCGGTTGGGGTGGGATCAATCATCGAGCGGAACGAGGGCGGCCGCGGGCAGTTCGATCTCGACCTCCTGTCCAGGAACGAGCGGGGCGTCGAGGGTGTCTCGATTCATGGTCTCGACACGGAGCGCTTGATCGAAGGCTCGCAACTCGTAGTGCGTTTCCGAGCCCACGTAGATCCGTTGTTCGATCCGCGCCGGACAACGGTTCTCCGCGCGGATTTCACCTCGTGCGATCGAAGGCTCAACGATTCGGATCTTCTCGGGCCGGATGGCGAGCGTGAAGCGGTCCTTGCCGGGCGGGGCGGCGGCGACCGTGAGATCGCCGAGGGCTGTTTCGGCGACAAAGCTGTCGGAGCCCGAACTGAAAGGCTTCAAGCGGCCGTCGATGAGGCTTCCCGCGCCGAGGAACTGGCTGACGAACCGGGTCCTCGGTCGTTCGTAGAGGGTGCGGGCGTCCCCGAGTTGCTCGATGCGGCCGTTGTGGAGGACGGCGATGCGATCGCTGAGAACGAGGGCTTCCTCCTGATCGTGGGTGACGTGGATGAAGGTGATCCCGAGTCGTCGTTGGAGGTTGCGGAGTTCGAGTTGCAGTTGTTTGCGGAGCTTGAGGTCGAGGGCCGCGAGCGGTTCGTCGAGGAGCAGGACCCGGGGTTCGTTGACGAGGGCGCGGGCGAGGGCGACGCGCTGCTTCTGGCCGCCGGAAAGTTGGGACGGCATCCGCGCGGCGAGCGGGCTGATCTCAACGAGCGCCATGATTTCGTCCACCCGGCGTGCAATCTCGGCCCGCGCCACCTTCTTCATGCGGAGTCCGAACCCGACGTTGTTCCGGACATCGAGATGCGGGAAGAGGGCGTAGGATTGGAACACCGTGTTGACGGGACGCCGATGGGCTGGGGTGAGGGTGGATTCGGCGCCGTCGATGAGGAGGGTGCCGGAGTCGGGAACGTCGAGACCGGCGATGAGACGGAGGAGCGTGGTTTTTCCGCAACCCGAGGGTCCCAGGAGGGAGAAAAACTCACCCGCGTGAATCGTGAGGGAGACGCCATCGAGCGCGGTCACCGTGCCGAAACGGCGGGTCAGCGCCCTGATCTCGATGGCGGGAGTCGAAGCGGTCCGCATGGGATGCCGGATACGAACGATGCGGCGGGGGAGAATGAAGGCGTCGCGCGCCGTCCTGCAATCCCCGGCATCCCCGGCATCACGGCAGGCACAGGGTCCGTGGCGCGCCGCCGAAGGTGAATTCGAGGCAGGGCTTGGCCCCGCCGCGCAGTTTGATGCCGAGGGTCAACCCGACCGTTCCACTGGGGTCCGTGATGGTGGCGGAACCTTGGAACGGCGCGGTCGGATCGTTGCCCGAGAAGGCGAAGTTCGCGTTCCCAAAATTCCAGCCGCCCACGGAGAACGTGCCGCTCAGCGTGGCGGCGAAGCTCGTGGCGTTCCCTGTGTCCGCCGACACGGCCAGGTTCAAGCCCGACCAGAAGGCGTTGGCGCGGGTCGCCGTGAATTCGATCGGACCGTTGTGGGCGACGCGGCGAAGGCGGGCGGACACCGTTCCGAAGTCGAGGCCGTTCAGGGTCAGGGCGCGGTTCCAGGTGCGATCGAAGACCCCGGAAGCCGGAATGTCGGTGAGTGTCGAACCGAACGAGAGGCCGTCGCGGAGGGTGCCGGAAAGGCCGGGGACGCTTGGGAAGGAGAGCGCGGTCGTGGAGGGAAGGTCGACGAACGTGCGGCCGGTTCCGGCGGGCGAGGCGGCCCACTCGAAGGGAATGGAGCCGCCCGTGACGAGTCGGAGGAGACTGATTCCGCTGCCGAGGCTGAACGTCGAACTCGCGAGATTGCGGGACAGCGTGCCCGCGTTGGAAAGGCTGAAATCCTGGTTGTCGTAATCGACCCCGAACAGGCGGACATCCCAGTCGTTGAAGGACACCGTGAACGCGCCGGTGGCGCCGTTTCGAGCCACGACCACGTTCCCGTCGCTGCCGCGTTGAACCCGGAGCCATCCGAGGTCGAAGGACGGGAGGCCGGTGGACACGGTCGCGCTGAAGTCCTCTCCCGAATCCAGATCGAACGCGAGTTGCCGTTCCCAGGTGAGGGATTGGGCCGGGTTCGCCGGATCCGGGTAGGCGAGCGCGAGGTTGAAATTTCCCGCCAGACTGAACTCGGGGGCGATGGTCGACGCGATGCCGTCGAGCGTCAGCAATCCGGCCGGTTGGAAGCCGAGCAGGTTGAATCCGAGATTCCGATCCGGATTGCCGGTGGTCCGGAAGGTTCCAGTGAATCCGCCTCCGGTGGCGACCGCGAGCGTGGCTTCGCCGCCGTTGAGGGCGAGGGTTCGACCGAGAACGGTCGCGGTCGGTCCGAGCGCGAAGCGGAGGCTCACGTGGGAGCCGGAGAACGCGAGCGAGAGTTGGGAACTCGTCGCGGGCAGCGCGAGCAAGCCGCCATAGGTGACGCCTTCCTGGAAGGGAATGGGGGACGCGAACCCGGCGGCCGTGAGGGTGAGGAGCCCGGAATCGCCCGACGGCAGGCGCACCACGGGCAGGCCCGGGAAAGCCAGCGTGCGAACGGGGGTTCCCGTGAACACGCGGAAGGCGTCGGGGGCCAGGCTTTGGGTGGGAAGTCCCGACAGGGTCTGTTCGAGGAGGGTGCCCGGGAGAAGGGTCAAGGAAGGGGCGGCGACCTTGACCGAACGTTCGAGCGACGGATCGCCGCTGAAGATGACTTGGAGACTGCCGCTGGAGAGGCGGAACAGATCCACCGTCACGGGCTTGGCGTTGACCACGAAGTTGGTGGCGTAGGCAAAGTCCGGCGGGTCGAGAGTCAGCGAAAGCCGGCGGGGATTGTTGGTGACGGACAAGGCGATCGTGCCGGCGTTGATGTTGTTCCAGGAGGCCGCCATCGGGCTGTCGCGGAAGACCTGAAGATTCACACTGCCTAACCGGGTCGCGGTGAGGCCGATGATGTTGCCCTGATTCCCGGTGACGGCGGCCGAGAAGAGACCGGCGGCGGGATTGGAGGCCGGAGTGAGCCGAAGGGTCTCCGGTTGAGCGGACCCCGGTGGATCGACGATCAGGCTTGGGAACGTGGCGACGGCGCTCCATGGGCCGCTGGTCGAGAACCCGAACGGCGCGTTCGTGTTGGCGGCCCCGTGGAGGAGGGCGTCCACGGTGACGCCGACGAGAGGGAGTCGCAAAAGGGCCGCGTCCAGCGCGAGGACGACGTTGCCGGCTGTGTCGGCGGTGGCGTGGGCTCGAAGCTGGGACCCTGTTCGCGGGGTGATGGAACCGAAGCCCGTCAGGGTACGGGCACTGATGTCGCTCGAGAACGCGCAGGTGACGTTGCCGGCCGCGGCGCGGGTGAGCGAGTAGGTCGCGCGATCGAACCGGATTCCGTCGACCACCGGGCTGGCGGCGGATGGGCCGCCCACCTGGAAGGCACCATTCGAATCAATGCCGAAACGGTCGAGAGCGAGCGTCGGACTCCCCAGGGCCGGCACGTTGACGCGGAGGGTCAGTCCGGACGGGAGTGAGATTCCCGATTGCGTGACCGTGGCGGGGATTCCCCGACCGGAGCCTTCCTCGATTCGGAACACGCCGAAATCGATCGGGGGCAGGGTGGTTTCGGCCCGGAAGGTGACGCCGTTGGCGGACGCTGTGGCGGTGAGGACAACAGGACCGCCACCGAGATCAGCCCAGGCGCCGCCGGCGGCGTTGCCAGTGAACGTGAGTTGCTCGTTTTCGAGTCGGAGGCCGAAACCTGTTTGAAACGCCGAAAGGGGCGTGCCCGCGAGGGAAAGCGTCTGCGGGATGGTGGCGTCGAATTCGATTGAACCGCCGCTGTTCAGTTGAAGCGAGGCCGTGGCGCCGGAAGCGAGACTGAAGGTGCGCCGGCGCGGGTCGGTCCTGGGTGCGTCGGGGAAGGTTTCGACGACGACACCCAGGTGGAGGTTCGTCACGGTCAGCGTGGCGGATTCGAGGCCGTTGCCGGAGAGGCTCGCGCGGAAGGGCTGCGAGCCCGTTGCCGCCGGACGGGTGAGACGAAGCACCCGTTCGTTTGCGAAAAACAGGTCCACACCCGCGCCGACCTCCCATGTGACCGACGCATTCCAGCCCCCGCTCGCGCTGAGCGAGAACGGATCGCCTGGAGTTTCGCCATGGATCCGCGCGACGGCTCCGCCCAACAGCGCGGAGGTGATCCTGCACGGTTGAAGATCCAAGCGACCCTGGGGAAGCGCGGAAGTCGTGGTTTCAAACACCGCCGTCGCGCCGATGGATGTGCCGGATTCCGGTGCCAGGGAGAAGAGGGAACCGAGGTTCAGGCTGGGGACCGATCCGTCGACGTCGAGGCGGGCCGAGGTCGAATCGCTCAGGAACGTGATCCGCGCGGATCCGCCGGGTGCCTGTTGGAGCGAGCGAGCCGAAGAGGGAGGCGGCCCGAGGGCGATACCGAAGACGTTGATCCCGCTTCCCGAGAAGGAACTGGAGACACGAGGAAGCCCGAGGGGGTCGGGATTGGGCGAGACCGTGAACTCGGCGCCCGACACCGCGATGGCGCCGTTGAGGAAGTTGAAATCGCCGAGGACGGCGAATCCGCCGTCGCGCCGGACTCGATCGAGGGCTCCCGGACCGTCGGCTCCCGGGCGGCGGTAGAACGGCGAATAGGCTTCGAGCGTGGCGTTGTTGATCCGGGCGACGGTCAGCGCGTCGGTGAGCGGCGCGGTTGGGATGTAGGTCGGCACCGGGATGCGGACCTGGGACGCGGTCAGCGCGAGGGCGAATCGGGGCAGGCCGTTGGCGAGGTCGGTGGGAAGCCGTTGGGAAATGCTGGCGAGCGTCGTGCCGAGACCCGGGCTGGTTGGGGTGAGCCTGGCGACCTGGTTCGACAACGGCGTGAAGAGCGCTGTGACGGTGTCCGACTGGTTGGTGTTCCCGCGAAGCTCGACGCTGAATCGCGCCCGATTGACGTAGCGATTGAACCAGGAGTTGGTCGGGACCTCGGCTTCGAGTCGGACAAGCGCCGATTGCGGTTCCCAGAGGGCGTGGGAGCGGACTGTGGGAAGTCCGAGGATCGGCGTGTCGATCCAGCCGCTGAAGAAGCCTTCCTCGACCGGGTAATAGCTGCTGACGCTCAACGGATCGGTGGGAACGAAGTTTCGCAGGCTTTCGATCAGGGCCTGCGGGTCCGTGGGAAACCGGTCGAGCGGTGGATTCGGAGCGGGCAGATAGAACGCGAGTTCGCCGACGCGCTCCGTTCTCAGGAGGTGGTTCGAAACGAAGTCCTGGAGCGCAAGGAGCCGGGTTCCCGTGGGCTGGGTGGCATCGAGGAAAACGCCCAGTGAGGGAGGCACCGGACTGGAGAGAAGCGCCGGGAAATCGAGGATTCCCGCGCCCAGAATCCCGCCGTGCGGGAAGTAGTCGTCCCGGAGGGAGAGGTTTCGTCCGGCGACGGCGCCGGCGAAGGGCGAATCCGCGAAGATCGAGGCGAAGTCGGCGTTGCCCTCGCCACGCCAGGTGATGTCGGCGAGGCGATTGACCGCGTTGGACTGGTCCTTGTCGCCGAGGGCGGCGAGCAAAACGTCGAGTTCACCCGGAAGGCCCTGATTTCGGAGAACGGGTGGAACGCGCGGCGATGGACCGCGGGGATGATGATCGAGACTGGGGAGGAGGATGCGGCCACCGGCGCGCCCCAATTCCATGCCGAACGGGGCGAGTCGGTACGACAGGGTCATGGTGGCGTTGGCCAGAAAATCTCGGGTCCGGCGCGCGGCGAAGTCCGGCGGAGGCAACGTGAATCCCTCCCGGGCGATCTGGCCGAAAGTGGGCAGGACGAATGCCGTCGAAACTTCGGCCTCGTCGATGGCGGGGACCAGAAAGCCTCCGAGTCCGACCGTGAACGCGGCCGCCGCGTAGTTCGCCATCATCTGAATCGGCGAGAGCGCGTACGAATCGCGGAGGAGATACCCGCGGCGTTGGCCGTCGACGACGTTCGGGCCGGCGTAGAACTGGTAGCCGTAGAGCTTTCCGCCGCCGGAGAGCGGGAACCCGAACAGCTTCGGCTGGATCTCGCCGCACATGGCCCACCGCGGTTGAACGGCGTCCGCGAGTTCGACGATGAAATCGAGGAAGGCCGCCGGGATCTGTCCGTTGGGATCGCGCGGCGGCGTTCCCATCATGGCCGCGAGGAAAGCCATCTGGCGTTCGGGTGTGTCGAGGAGCGCGAGTTGCTGGGCGGCGTTGAGGCCCGGGGTGGCGAGGTCCGGGTGCGCCACTTGCATGATCGAGAAGGCGTAGGCCGCGGTAAGGCGCGACGGGAGATTGAGGAAGGCGGAGAAAAGGGCGCCGGCGCAGTCGGGACAATCGTTGAGATAAGCGAGGGAACCGAGTTCGAGCGGACCGAGGGCGGCGACGATTTCGCCGCACATGGACGGCAGGATGGGGTTGCCCTGGGCATCGGTCTGATTGACGAAGCCGCGCGCTTTGCCGATCGGAATGCCGAACACATTGACGGAGCCGATCAGGCCCGCGGAGCCGGTGGTCGAGAGAACGAGGCCGCCCGTCACGTCGGCGAACGAGGCGACACCCGTGTAGGAGACGGATCCTTCGAGTTTGACGGTGACATCCTGACAGGGCACGCCCGCGAAGGCGGCGTCCCGAATCGCCGAATAGAGAAGGGACGCCAGTTGTCCGCTGTTGGACGGGAGTTCGCGGATCGCGCAAAACAGGGCATTCGCGAAGCCGAGCTCGACTTGGTCCAGCACGCCGGCGATTTGCGTGTCGAGCGCGCGAATTTCGGGCGGCGCGTTGGCGGGCGCGCGCGGGGTGATGGAGTCGATGAAGCCGCGAAGTTCGGCCGCGAGATCGAGGGCGATCCGGCGGGAGTCGACGCTGAATTGAGGAACCCGTGACGCGATGGAATCCGGGGTGATCCCGATCGCGTTGAGAAGGGGTTCGTTGATCGACGTGAACTTGTAGATGACGCGGTGGGCGTGTGGGCTTTCAGGATCGGAGGCCTCCGGGTGGGGCATGCAGTGGATGTTCACGGATGCGGGCGGGCACTCGCCGATCGTCGGGCACGGGAAGGCCGGAGGGACGTTGGCGTGGAGGGTCCGCGTTGGGGCGAAACGATCGGGGGCGACCGTGTCGGAGCCGGCGACGGACGGAGATGTCCGTGGGATCGGGTTTGGGCTGAGGTCCTGGAGGGTGAACGCGGGGACGCAGTCCGGGGGTTCGGGGAGCGAGCAAGGGCTGGGTCCCGTGGGCCGGCCGGTGAACGGATCGATGGGAAGCTGATCGGTGAAGCTGCAGGGATCGTTGCTGACGTTGGCGAACGACACACCGCCGCGCGCGCCGGTGAGCACGAATCCGTAGGCGAGCTGGATGTTCACCTCGGAGCCGGAGAGTCCGAGGCAGACCCCGCGCAGACCGCAGGCGTCGACGGCGACCAAGCCTTCGACGGCGTTGTCCTTGATGTTGCCCTTGAGTTTGCCGGCGAAGAGGTAGTTGGGAGGGTGATTGAGGCCGCCGACGTAGAGTTCGCCGCCCAGCTGGAGCGGGAGGGAGTCACCGAGCACGCCGGTGAGATCGACGGTGAAACCGATTCCATCGATGCTGAACTGGGGTTGGCCATTGGGAAGGTGGGTGATGACGAGGTCCCGGACGCGACTGGCGAGGACGGGGTTGTCCCGGGAAGGCAGGGCGACGCCGCCGCTGACGGTGAGAACGAGGTTCGTGGCGGCGAACAGAGCGGGGACCGGGAGGTCGTCGCGGAGGAAGCGGACCCGGCCCTCGTCCAGTTGGAGGGGCAGATCGGTGGCCAGCCCGAGGAGGGTGCCGGGCTGGATCACAGCGAGTTCGGAGACCGTGAAGCGAGGGAGAGGGTCGCCTTCGAAGTGATAGACGGCATTGCTCAGTCCGAGGCCGGCACCGTTCACGAGGATTGTCCCGCCGAGGCGGGCTTCGAAGGGGTGGGTGGGTGAAGGCGAGAAGACGTTGGTGAGACCGCGCAGTTGAAGCGAGACGTTGGTGAGAGCGACACCCTGGCTTCCGCCGAGGCGCGCGCTGGAGAGCGCCAGACCCAGGGAGTCGACCCCGAGGAAAGGTGGGCGATCGACGGGAACGGAGAGGGAGCCGCAGGCCGCGGTGGTCAGGGCTCCGCCCGCGGCGTCGGAGAGAACGTTGGCGGGAATGGCGAAGGCGAAGCCCGCGTCGAAGCGCAGAGTCAGACGGTTGTCGAAGGCCGGATCCGGTTTGAGGGTGAAGCCGGTTCCAGCGGGACAGATTCCGCTCTCGGTTCCGAGCAGCGAAAAGCGCCAGTCCCCTTCGCGGTACAAATCGAGATTTGTCCGTAGTCGGACCGTGCCCGTGGGCAGTCCATCGAGGGCGAACGAGGCGGCGCCGTCGGTGACTTCGATGATGTTCGTCTGGTGGGGGAGCGGAAATTGGAGCGCGGCGGCGATGTTCGTCAGGTAGGGCACCTGTTGGGCCGGGAATACGAGGCGGGCCTGGCACACCGCGAACTCGAGGGCCTCGAAGCCGGGCACGCGGTAGCCCAGGTCCCGGAATCGCAGCTCGCCACTGAACGTGGTGGACGCGGGCTCGAACTGGAACGTCACCGCGACCGGATTCGTGGGCGACAGGGAGATGGCGGCGCCGACCTGACCGGGGAGTCCCGGCGGGGTCGCGAGGGAGACCGCCTGGAGCTGGCTGGTCGAACCCTGGGGCGAGGCGAGGAAGTTGGTGAGGATCCGGTTCGTCGCGCAAAGGCTGGTTCTGAAGAACTCGGGAAGAATGAGCGTGCCGTTCGTGAGCGCCACGCCGAGTGAGTTGGTCGTCGCGGCGAGCCGGATGGCGGCGTTGGTGACCAGCAGGTGGAAATTGGTTCGCTGAAGCGACGTCGGAAGCGGGGTCTGGCGGGCGAAAAGGCCCGCGGAACCCCGGAACGTCAGGGCCCCATCGGGTTCCGCAGTCGAGAATTCCAACCCGAATCCGCCGTCGAACAGCACGAAATCGTCGTCGAGCCGCCACTCGATCCCATCGGCCTGGGTGTCGAACCGGAACCTGTGTTCCGAGAAATCATACCCGACACTGACCCCGTAGAGATTGGTCGCGGTGTTGAACGGGACGGCCAGCAGACCGGTGCCCGAAATCGACTGAAGCCCGCCGATGGCGCCGGCGACCTGCAGCGAGGTTGTGAGTCGAAGGCGCCCGAACGGCAACGGCCCACCCGTCGCGGCGGAGATCTGAAACGAACCGTCCGTCGCGATCGTCGCGCGTGAGATTTCGAAGAAGGCCTTGTCGAACTCCGGGAATTCCAGGCGCCCCCCGAAGTCTCCGGTCCACACCTCGGAGGCACGATCGTAGCCGATGCCACCGAAGACCTGGCGCACGCGGAGATCACCGGGCAACCGGACCTTGAAGGCCTCGACGTCCGCGGCGTTGATCAGGGTCGAGAACGCGGTCGCAATCCGATCGGAGGCCAGGACCGTGGCGGCGAAGGCGTCCTGGAACGAGGCTCGGAGAGCGCTGTTCATCGTTGAGCCGTGGGCTCGGAGAGTCTGGTCCAGCACCCGGCCGTAACGGTTCAACAGCCACCAGGCGCGACGGGCTTCCGCGACGGGGGTGAGTTGGACCGTGAAATCGTTCAGCGTCAGCCGCAGGTCCTCCACCAAAGGATCCCCCGCCGGCAACGTCGTGACCACCCAGGCGGCGGCGTCCGCGAGAGTCCGAGCCATCGATTCGGCCTCGCCCAGTCGGGCGCCGAGGAACTGCGGATCGACGAGGCCTTCGCGCAGGGTCTCGACCTGGTGGCGGACGAAGTCGTCGATCCGGGTTCGGAACGCGGCGTTGGAAGGGGTCAATCCACCGAGGAAACTCTGAAGCAGGACCAGGGAATCCCCGACGACCCCGCGGCGGCGCGAGTTCTCGATCCGATCGGTCGTGGGATCCAGATTCCTTCCAAACGCCCGATCCAGGCGGCGGGCCAGGCGCTTCTCCCGCTCGATCCGCCGTTTCTCGATCGTTTCACCCAGGCGTTCGATCTCGGCATCCGAGAGTTCGCGAACCGCCGGCGCGTTTTCGCGCAGGACCTCGGTCCACAGGCCTGCGGGGGGCGCCCCTTCCAGGCTTCCCAGTTCGGTGATCCGGAGAACGAGTTCGTACTGACGAAGCGGCGTCGGCCCGGGCTCCGCGGACAGCTCTCCGGCCCACTGCGCCAGCAGACGATCGCGAAGTCGGATGCGCGCTGCGGCAAGCGCGTCCTCGTTCACGCCGAGCGTCGTGGCCGCGGCCCGCAGGTCGAGCATCTGAATCATCCGATAGTCGAGCTCCTCGGCCGGAAAACTCTCGAACAAGGCCGGAACGGCGACCGATCCGTTCGCGGGATCCAGTCCGAGCCGCCGGAGTTCGGCATCCACCTGGCAGGCCAGGAGAGCCGCGGCCTGGTCGCGTGGACGGCCGGCCAGACGCGCGGCATCGCGACAGGCGCCGAGGCTCGGAACCCCGGAGTCCTGCGGCGCGGGATCGCAAGCGTCGCCGAGTCCGTCGGAGTCGGCGTCGGGAAGAGGCGCGTCGCTCCAGAGCGCGGGGCAGTTGTCCGTCTCGTTCGGGAATCCATCCTCGTCGAGGTCGTCGAATGAGGCGCCGAAGACTTCGCCCGAAGCGGTGATGTCCAGGAGGACCGTGATGTGGCGCGACGCCTCGGCGAGGTCCTTCGGCGGGCGCGCTGCGAGGTGTTGCTGGTGGAGTTTCGCCTCGGCGCGGACCGACGTCCTGGCGGACTCGGTGAGCGCGGCGACGTCGGGTTCCTGACCGAGAAGCAGGTCCGCGTCGGCCGCCTGAAAGGCTTCGGCGCTTCGGCGGATGACGGCGAGGCGATCGAGTTGGAGTTCGAGAAACTGCCGCTCGGTCTCAAGCGTTTCAGCCGCGAGTTGGGCGTCGTCGTGAAGGGTCTGAAAGACCTGCCGAAGACTCGTGGCCGTGAGCGCGTGGCTGCGGTTCGCGTTCTGTTCGACCGTGAGCAGGACGCTCGCGGACCAGGCGTTGAGTTCGGAAAAGGGCAGGTTGATCTGGGGCGCCCGGTAGGTCGGCGGCTGCCCGACGGTCGCGGGATCAATCTCGGGAAGATCGCCGGCCTGGCGCGCGAGCCCTTCGAGGCCCGCGTTCAGGGAACCAAAATAGTCCAGGTAGGCTTGTCCCAGCGCGTCCGCCGACTGGCTGACCTCGGCAAGGTTCAAGGTCGGTCGAAGAAGCGCGAGTTCGCGAACGAGCTCGAACCGTAGGTCCCGCGCTTCGAATCGGAACCCGTAGGTCGGGTCGTCGGACACCATGCGCGCGAAGAAGCTCATCCCATTGGGCAGGGTGAGAAAGCTCTCTCCTTGGAAACGGATCGGTCCGGGCGCGCGGTGGGAGACGGTGAGCGGTTGGCGGCTGGAGATGCCGAACGTGGCGCCGCGGAAGCCGGCCGAACCGTAAACGGCGAGGTCGAAGGCGCCGGACTGATCGAACGAGGCGTTCAGGACTTCGAGGCGCCCGTCGAATTTCGGAAGGCCGAGGCGTCCGCGGAATCCGCCGGTGATCCAACCCGCGTGGCGGTCGCCCATGGCGGCTCCCGCCGCGTGGTCGATGACGAGATCCCCCGGAAGGAAGAGATCGGCGACACCCAACGGGGAAAGGTTGCGGCGATCCCTTTCCGACTCCCAGAGCGCCACCGCGACGTCGCGGGCGGCGACGAGTATCGGGAAGGCCGTTTCAAGGTGAAGCCGGCGTCGTTGGGCGTCGCCGGCCTGGGCCAGACGGCGGGATTCGTCGAGCAGGATCACCCGCATCCGGTTCAGTTCCGACCACGCGCGTTGAACCGTGCCGACCTCGGCCAGCAGCGCGATCAAGGTCGGAAGCTGGGTCCCGTCCCAGTCGGCCGCCTCGGGAAGATCCATCCGTCGCCGGAGCTGTTCGTTGAGGATTCCGATTTCGACGAGGGCCACGAGGTGGCCGACCGAATGGATGGAAGCAGGTTGTTGCGCCGCATCGGCGAGCTTCTCGTTGACGCGTTCGTGGGCCCTCTCGAAGGGCGCGGCCGCAAGGGTGACGTCGGCCGGGATCTCACGAAGGATCCGCGCGAGTCGGCGAAGTTCGACGCGTTCGTTATTGAGGGTGCGCTCGGGATACGGCCGGGCGAGATCGGCGACGAACAAGGCGTCGAGACGGGACACAATGGCGGCGAACCCGGCCGTACCCGGCATGGGGATGCCACTCAGCTCGGGGCGGTCGGGGAAAATCGAAAGCTGCCGGGAGGCCTGAAGGTCGAGGAGATCTTCGAACGCGAAGAGGAATCCGTGGATGTCGTCCGCGGCTTCGGATTCCGCGAGGGCGGCTTCGATCAGGACCCAGAGTCGTTGAGCGAACTGGGTCAGCGCCTCGTCCGAGGGAACATGGATGATCTCCTCGATCTCGAGGACGGCCGCCTGGGCGAGCGCATCGAGCAGTTCGTGGAGATGTTGGAACAGGGTAAATCGGTTCATCCGCGCCACGGGCGAGTCCGTCGCGGCGGAGAATTGGCTGGGAAGGATCTCGAGCGATTCCAGGCGCGCCGAAAGAAACTCCTGGAGACGTTCGCCGACCGCGGCGTGCAGGTTCTGGTCGGGCGGCCTGTCGGCTTCGGCGAGCAGGGTCTGTGTTTCGACAAGGGCTTCCAGGGTTTCGAGAAGGGCGGAGTAACTCGCCACACCCGAGGCCGACCGGGTTCGATGCAGCGCGGCTGCGGTCGCTTCTTCGAGCGCGGCTTCGAGAGCCGCGGTGTCGTCCGCGGAACCGGAGAGTCCACCCTTGTGAAGGGCCACGGTGGCTCTCGCCAGCGCGGCCCGATGCCGCGCCGCGGAAGCGAGATCGGTGGCGGCCGCGGCGGACTGGCCGGTGTGCGCGAAGAGTTCCCGCTGCGGGGCCATGGGGAGCGCCGCGCCGACCGCCGCCACGGCCCGGTGGCCCCAGGCGTTGAGCACGCTGACGGAAGTGTCGAGGTCGTCCGGAGGGAGTGGCAGTCCCCCGACGTCTGGGTTCTCGGGAATCGGAGCGGCCGCGACGGCGCTGGCGCTGACGTTGAAATAGGCCAACCCGAGGGCTTCGAGGCAGCCGGTGGCCCGCGTCAAGGCCGCGGCGTCCAACCCGGGGTCGAGACAGGCCGCGGGATTGTCCGGCAGGATCAGGTCCGCCAGGTTGCCGATCAACGGCACCTGGACGCTATCGGCGAAAACGCCGAAGCGATACAGCGGATCGTCGAGTCCGATGTCGACGCGGAGCCGGCCGCCGCCGGGGAAACGGATTTCGCTCCGGTTGTGCCACCCCATCGAACCGTCGGGGCGCAGCGTCAGCCATCCCGGGTCGGCGGGGCCAACCTGGAGTTGCGGCGATTCGGCGCCGCCCCCGGGCCAGGTGTAACGCCCGTGGAAGGGAAGCCGGATTTCGTCGATCTCCCCGAACGGAAGCACGTGATCCGGGTAGTCGCCCGAAAGGGCTGGCACGGGAAGGCCCGCGAAGGCGAACCGCCCTCCACGGATGCCCGTGTCGTCGAGAACGCCCGAATGCCAGCGCAGGTCGAATTGCTCGAAGACGCGGAGCGGAACACCTTCCCCGGGCGCGAGACCGAGCAGCGATTCGAGGTCCGAAGCGGTGAGTTCACCGATGGGAAGTTCGAGGACATTGGCGCTGGTGACGCGGATGCCGCCGTCGATCGGTGTGAGCGTGCGGCCGGTGGGAGGGGCGTGGAGGGCCGGCGCGGCGGGCGCCAGGGAGCGGGTGTCGAATTGGAGCGCTGTTCCACGACCGAGCCGGATCTCGGCCTGGTTGAACCGGAGCACGTCGCGGTCATCATCGGTGATGAGTTGGGCGCCTTGGGGAAGGTCCACCACCAGGGATCCCCGCGGGCCGACGGCGCCCCCTGGGAGGTACCGCAAGGGCGGAAGCGGACCGGGTGCGAGGGCGACCGGGTTGTTCGGGACGGGACGACCGCTGGCGTCGAGCGCGACGAAGCGACGGTTTGTGTCCGAGATTCGAGGCGGGTCGATGCGCGCGGATGCGACGTTGCCCGCATTGTCCGAGGCGCGGACCGTGAGATGGGTTGCGGCGTTGATGCGGTCCAGCGGGACTTCGAGCGACCAAAGCCCGGCGAGGAATTGGGCGGCGCCAAGCGGGCTGTCGTTCGCCAGGAAGCGGACTTCGCGGACACCGGAAACGTCGCTGGCCGAGACCGAGAGTCGTACCCTCGAGGTTGCCGTCACCCCCAGGAGTTCGGCCCGAAACGCTGAAAGCAGGGGTGGGGAAACATCCGGCGCGGGCCCGGAGTCGATCCGCGCAATGCGGTAGAAGCGCCGGCCCGTGAGCGCGGCGGGTTCGTCGACGAACGCGACGGAGTCGGTGGCCTGGATGCGACCGGCCGGCTGCCAGACGGGACGTTGGGAGGGATCCACTTCGAGGCCATCCCAGCGTTGGAG
Source organism: Limisphaerales bacterium (assembly GCA_050250555.1). Lineage (GTDB taxonomy): Bacteria > Verrucomicrobiota > Verrucomicrobiia > Limisphaerales > CAIMTB01 > CAIMTB01. The sequence continues at coordinate 74,516 of JBFWOK010000004.1, read as the reverse complement.
TTCGTACACACCGCCGGGCGCGCTGATCCACGCGATGCGCCAGCCACCCGGCCCGGGCTCGGGAGGAAGGAGACGCACGCCCGCGGGGGCCTCGGTGGGTTCCGCCGCGCGCGAACCGGGGGTGGCGCCGCCGACCAGTAGAATCAGCGCCGCCAGCGCTCCGAAGTGCCGGCCGGGAGGGGGGCGAAATCGCGGGCTCTTGAGCGCCATGGAGCGACCTAATCCGATCCCACGTCCGGCAGGCAAGCCATTCCGCCGTGTCCGGCCCGTGTCCCGGTCGACGCGGCTCTTTGACACGGCTCTTTGACTTGAAGTGGCGGGTGTCATCGCGTTGCCTCGACGACGTGCGTTGGCTGACGAGATTCCTGATCGTTCTGGTCTTCGGCGGCGCCGTGGACGCCTCGGACGATCCCCGCTGGTGGAAGGGCAACCTTCATACCCACACCCTCTGGTCCGATGGCGATGAGTTCCCGGAGGTCGTCGCGGAATGGTACAAGGACCGAGGCTACCATTTTCTGGCGCTGTCGGATCATAACGTCCTCAGTCAGGGCGACCGTTGGATGCCGGTCGTCGGTGTGCGTGAAAGGGCGAAGGGCGAACCCTGGCGCGGCGAATCTTTCACCCCGCGGGACGCGGTCGCCGGCTACCTGGAGCGCTTCGGGCACCACTGGGTGGAAACGCGCCTGAACCCGACCAACGGACAGGAACAGGTCCGTCTGAAGCCCCTCGATGAATACAGGACCCGCGTGGAGGAGGCCGGACGGTTCCTCCTGATCCAGGCCGAGGAGATCACCACGAACGCCACCAACGGGCGCGCCATCCACATCGGAGCCGTCAACATCCACGAATGGATCGCCACCCAGCCCGGCGCCAATGTCCAGGAGGTCATGTCCCGAACCCTTCGCGTCGTCGCGGATTCGGCGGCGCGCGCGAAAAGGCAGGTTCTCATCCACGTGAATCATCCCAACTACAAGTGGGGCGTGACCGCCGAGGATCTCGCCGCCGTCGTGGACGAGGATTTCTTCGAGATCTGGAACGGCGTCGACGGCGACAACGATCCCGGGGACGCGCTGCATCCGTCGACCGACGAGATCTGGGACATCGCGAACACGCTTCGACTGGCGGTGTTCAACGCGGCCCCGCTCCGGGCCTTGGCCACCGACGATTCGCATCACTACCAGGGCAACAAGGTGCGGGCCAAACCCGGTCGCGCGTGGGTCATGGTCCGGTCCCGTTTTCTCACGCCCGAGCACCTGATCCGCGCCATGCGAGCCGGCGATTTCTATGCCAGCACGGGAGTGGAGTTGGACGACGTTCGCTTCGACGCCGCGGAAAAGACGCTCTCGGTCCGAATCCGGCCGAAGGACGACGAGACCTTTGTCACGCGGTTCATCGGAACCCGCCGAGGCGTGAACGTCGTCGGGCGGCCCCGGTTGGGTCCGGATGGGAAGGTGATCGAGACGTCGTTGGATTACCGGACGGAAGACGGTCCTCGGATCGGGGAGGTGTTGGCGGAGGTTTCCGGTGTGGAACCCAAGTACCGGATGACGGGCGACGAGCTTTACGTCCGAGCGGTGGTGACCTCAACCGGAGCGCCGGAGGTTCCCAGCACGGAATTCGGGTTCAAGCGGGCATGGACCCAACCCGTCGGGTGGACCGTTGATCCGAAACCTTCGGGACCCTGAGAACGTGGAGGGATGACGACGACGCTCTGCATCGTGGACGATCACCCGATCTTTCGGGCTGGCCTTCGCGCGGTTCTAGCGGGCGAACCGTCGATGAAGGTGGTCGGTGAGGCGGGGGACGCGGATGGCGCCCGGCGGGTGGTTGGGGAAACGCGGCCGGACATCGTGGTGCTCGACATCGAGATCCCGGGCGGCGATGGGCTGACGCTCGCGCGCGAATGGGAGCGGGCGAAGCGGGGTTTGTCGGTGATCGTGATGACGATGTTCAAGCAGGAGTCCATGGTGAACGCCGCGTTGGACGCCGGGGTGAAGGGTTACGTCGTGAAGGACAAGGCGGTGACGGAACTGTTGGAGGCGGTTCGGTCCGTGGCGCGCGGGGAGACGTATCTGAGCCCGGCGATCTCGGGGTACCTGATGAAGCGCCGGAATCGTCGGGAGCAGTTGGAACAGGAACGACCGGCGCTCGAGATGCTGACCGGGACCGAACGTCGGGTTCTGCGATTCACGGCGGCGGGGATGAGCTGCAAGGAGATCGCGGCGGAGATGTCGATCAGCCACCGGACGGTGGAGACCCATCGGAACAACATCGCCCGCAAGCTGGATCTGAGGGGCGACCACCGCCTGCTCCAGTTCGCCATCGAGCATCGAAGTGAGTTGTGAGTGGGAGAGCTTTGGGCAACGGCCGAGGCGGCCAGACTGCCGCGCCAGAAGAGACGTTTCCGCGGACTTTGGGCGCCTTGCTGGGCGTTGGCTATCAACAGGCCGGTCCTTCGGACCTTGATTCAGGATACGGAGGGACGCGGGGTTCGTTGATCTATGGATCCGGTTGGGCATTGAGGACGCGATGGACTTGGGCCAGGAGGTCTTCGAGCCGGAACGGCTTGGTGAGTACGGGCGGGGTGGGGCCGGGGCCATCGTCCAGTGGGTGGGCCGCGTCGGCACGTTCCGTGACGATCACGAGGGGGAGGCTCGGGTATTCGCGACGGAGGATGGCGGCGAGGCTGAGACCCGGGGTGGGGCCTGGCCCCGGACCTGTGATGACGAGGCTGAGGCGTTCAGCGTGCCGCCGCGCCAGGGAGAGGGCCTCCATCGGATGGCTGGCCGTGAGGACCCGGTATCCGTGGGCGAGGAGTCCTTCTCGGAGGAGGTCGCGGATGGAGAGTTCATCATCGACGACGAGTACGAATTCTCCGCGGCCGCGGGCGGGTTCCGCTGGGGATTGGGGCGAGGCGGGCGCTGGGACGGGCAGGTAGATCTCGAACGTGGAGCCCTGTCCCGGATGGGAGTTGACGCGGAGGTCGCCGCCGTGGGCTTTGACGAGGGAGGCGACGGTGGCAAGGCCGAGTCCTGTGCCGGCCCCGGGGGGTTTGGTGGTGAAAAACGGCTCGAAGAGGTGGGAAAGAACCTCCGGGGGCATTCCGGTTCCCGTGTCCGACACGAGGATCATGACATGCCGGCCCGGGCGGAGCGCCGGGAGGTCGGAGATTTCGGAGTGATCCAGTTCGGCATTGTCGGCGGCGAGCGTGAGACGTCCGCCGTGGGGCATGGCGTCGCGGGCGTTGAGGCAGAGGTTGAGGAGGACCTGTTGGAGTTGGACGGGGTTGGCTTGAATGGGCCAGAGGTCGTCGGGTGCGAGCACGGTCAGAGTGATGTCGCGGGGTAGGGAATGTCGGAGAAGATCGTGGAGTTCGTTGAGGAGCGTGCGGATTTGCAATGGGGAGCTGGCGGTGGCCTGTCCGCGGGCGAAGAGGAGAACCTGGCGGACCATGCCGGCTCCGCGTTGGGTGTGATTCTCCATGATGTCGAGCATGCGGCGTGTGGCGGCGTCCTGGGAGCGTGCGCGGAGGGTCTGGATCCCCATGAGAATCGGCGCGAGGGCGTTGTTGAGATCATGGGCCATGCCTCCGGCGAGGGCGCCGATGGATTCGCGGCGCTGGGTGCGGAGGAACTGTTCCTGGAGCCGTTTGCGCTCGGTGACGTCGGTGTTGATGAAGAGGAAACGGGGGTGGGGGTCGGGGTCGCCTGGGTTGCGGATGAGGGTGGCCCTGCATTCGACGACGATGGGTTGGCCCTGGGCATTGCGCTGGTGGAGTTCGCCCGTCCATTCCCCGTCGTGGCGGGTGGCGAGGAGGACCTCGCGGAGGGAGGGAGTGGGGGAGGGAGGCGCTTCGACCTGGAGAGGTGAGCCGGGTTGTTGGCCGGTGTCAGGCTGCGAAATCGCGGGGTTGCGGTCACCGGGCGGGGTGGGTTCCCGCGGGCCAGGTTCGCCCGGGAGGGCATGGGTCCAACCGTAGAGGGCACGGGCGCGCGGATTGGCGTAGGTGGGCACGCCTTCGTGGTCAAGAACGAGAATGGCATCCTGGGCCTTGTCGAGAAGCGCCGCCTGCTCCCGGATGCTGGCGAGGAACCGTCGGCGCTGGCGATACCAGGAGACCGAGTGGACGAGGAACGATCCGCTGATGGCGGCGGGGATTTGGATCGCGGCTGGAATCAGCCAGGGGATCCAGAGGCGGTGCGCGTTGGCGACGTAGGCGACGCCGAAAAGGAGGGAGATTTCGGCGGCGACGGCGGCGGCGGCGAGGCGTGGGGGCCTGAGGGGAACGACGAGGAAGGCGAGGGCAACGGCGATGAGGCACGCGGCGGTCGACTCGGTTGCTGGGGAGAGGCGCCACAGCCAGTCAGAGCGGACGAGGTTGAGGAGTTCGGTGGCGTGGACTTCGGCGGCGGGCATGAAGGGAGAGCCGCGGCCGAGGCGGGAGAGCGGGTTGCGCCATTCGTCCCGACGTTCATCGAAGCCACCGATCGTGGGACGGGCGCCGACGAGGATGATCCGATCGCGAAAGAGCGCGTCGGGGGTGATGGCAGGGTCGAGGGCATCGGCGAAGCTGACGTGCGGGAGTGCGAGCGGGGGACCGTAATAGTTCATCCACCGGGGAAGGTCGGTGAGCCGGGGATCCGTGGTGACGGGAAGTTCGAGGCGCCGTGCGGCTTCCCACGAAAGGCTGGGAATGGCGCGATCCCGGAAGCCGGAGAAGTGACGGCGGACGGTGAAATCGGGGTCGACGAGGGAGAAGACGAAGCCGTGGCCGCTGGCGGCGGCGAGGAGGTTGGACGTGGGATAACTGAGGCTCCGGATGGCGACTTTTGGTGAATTGGGAAGCGTGAGATCGGAGCTGTGCCATTCGGCGCCGAGGATGACCTGGCCGTGATCACGGATGGCCTGGGCGAGGAGTTGGTCGGCTTCGCGATTGGGCGCGGGCTGATCGAACACAATGTCGAAGAGCACGATGGAAGAGCGGGCGCGACGGAGGCGTTGGAGAAGACGAGCGTGCCACGAGCGATCAAGGGGTTTGGAGGGGGCCAGGCCGAGCGTGTCGAACGTGCGTCGGTCGACGTAGACCACGAGGAGGGGCGAGGTGTCGGTCGTGGGCGGACTGGGGTGGTCGAGCACGCGGAGTGTGAGGTCGTAGCTGGCGCGGGAGAGGCTGGAACCTGGGATGGACGAAGGATGGAGAAGGAAGAGCGAAACGAGGGCGATGAATACGCCGATGAGGGTGGGGGCGACGATGGAACGCAGGTGACCCGGCCTCTGGCCGCGCCGGGAATGGATTCCGGGTTGAGGGTGACGTTCCCGGGGCATGGTGCCGCGATCCTGGACTTAGAAATTGAGGCGAACGGAGGCGGTGAACGTGCGTTCGCGGGGTGGGGAGAGATCGAGGGTCAAGGGCTGGAGTCGATGGTCCGTGTCGGTGAGATTGAGAATGCCGAGGCGGATTTCGGCGCGGCGTCTTGGGAAACGGTACCCGGCGAAGAGGTGGTGTTGCCAGAGGTCTTCGACGGCGGGATCGGGGAGGTCTCCGCCGGATTCCTGAAGAAACCAGGCCGAACGCCACTCAGCGAACCAGCCGGACGGATGGTTGAAGCGAAGGGCGAGGCGCAGAGTGTGGAGTCGGGATTCGATGTCCTGTTCGACTTCGTCGAGGCCGAGGGCGGTGTCGGGGACTTCCGGGAACCGGGTGTGGAGATCGGCGTCGACGAACTGATAGTCGAGCCCGAGGGACCAGTCGCGATCGAGGAGCAGGGTCGCGTAGGCGATCAGGACGCGTTCCTCGGCGTCGAGGGTTTGGAGCGTGGACGCGGGGGAATCCGGAAGGGGAACGGGAAGGGAATTGGAGGCGGCGCCGGCCCGGCGTTCCCCGTCGGAAACGCGCCACTGGACCTCGACGCCCGTGTACAGATTGCCGCCGAACGCGTGGTCGAGGCCGAGGCCGGTGGTGGAGATCTCGGTGGCGGGGACGAGGCCGGCGACGGATTCGGGGACGAGACCGCGGGGGGCGGTGGTGAAGCCCGCGACCTGGGTGGGCTCGAGGCGGAGGCTGTCGTCGAAATAAAGCCCGCCGAGAGTGGACGCGTGGGCGGCGCGGATCTGGGTGCGGGGGAGCGGGGACCAGGACAGGCCGAGGCGCGGTCCCCAGAGGGAGCTGGAGGCGGTTTCGGTTGAGAGCGGAGGGAGATCGGCGTTGGCGGGATGGCGGAGGTGATGGAATCCGAGACCGGAACTCAGGCGAAGCTCTGGAAGGGGTCGCCAAAAGAGGTCGGCGTACGCGTTGAAGCGTTCGAGGGCGGATTCGACGCGCTGGACGGAGAACGGAGGTGGCAGCGGGCCTGCGAGTGTGGCCTCGGAATCGATCGAGCCGGATTGATAACGCGCGCCGGTCATGAAGCCGTATCGGGACGATTCCCAAAGGTGGAGGTATTCGAGGGAGCGGAGGTCAAACGTGGAGTCCTGATGGAGGTCGAAGCGGGCTCGGGTTGGTTCGACGTGGGTGATGATGCCGTCGGACTGTCGTAGAAAGAGGATGGGGCGCGCGGCGTCGTCGAGGGAGAGATGGTCGCGGAGCCACGAAGCGAGCAGGAGGCTGTGATGGCCCGGGGCCCAGGTGTGGTGCCAACCGAGATAGAGATGCGGTTCCTGCCGTTCGACGGCGCGGAGGTCGGGGTCGGTGGAGGCGGGATCGGTCCGGGTGAACGTGTCCCCGCCGTCGGAGCGCAGGGTTCCGGTTTGGAGGTAGAATTCGTCGGCCGATCCGACGCGTTGTTTGAGTTGCAGGGAAACCTGCGTGCGTTCGAGGTCGGCGTTGGGATGATCGCCTTCAACCGAGAGCATTTGGAGATCGAGGGCATAGGCCAGGCCTTCGACGGAGCCGAAGGCGGTGGAGAGATGTTCCCAATCGCCGCGGCTGAAGTAGGTGGAAAGGGAGCTCCAGGCGAGGGATTGCGGTCCGAAATACCGGAGGTGGTCCTGCTGGGACAGTTGCTGGGACAGGTTGCCGCCGCCGGGCGGGGCGAAGAGGTTGGCGAGAAGCAGTTCGCTTTGGCGCGGGGTTTCGTAGCGGAGATTGGCGTGGAGCGGGTCCTCGCGCGCCTGGAGGGTGCGGGCGAGGAGCAGGTGGGCGGCGTCGTTGGAGAAATCCTCGAGGACCGCGCGTGAGGCGAGTTGGCGGGCGGGGGCGGTGAGACCCAGGGTCTGGAACAAGGCGGCAAGGTCGGCATTGCGGGTGGCCTGGTCCTGTTCGAGCAGGAAGCGGGAACGGAAGATGGCCCGATTCCCGTTGAGGTCGAAGGCGCGTTCGAGGTCGCGGACGGCGTCGTTCAGGCGGTTGGACTGGAAGTATTCGAGGCCGGAGTAAAGGCGGGGTGTGGGATCACCGGAGTCGAGCGATTTGGCGAGGTCGAGCTCCGCGCGGGCGCGGACGGGGTCGTTGGCTGCGGCCCAGGCCTTGCCGAGGTAGGCGCGGATTTCGGCGCGGAGCGGTTCGAGGGCGGCGGCGATCTGGAGTTCGCGACGGGCCTGTTCAGGTCGACCGAGTTGACCGAACGCGAGGGCGCGGCCGAGCCATGCCTGGCCGAGGCTGCTATCGAGCTCGATGGCGTGGTCGAATGCGGGCACGGCGTCGCGGGGTTGGAAGGTGGCGAGCGCGACGAAGCCGCGCAGGGCATGACCAGGAGCGCTGTCCGGAGCGAGGGAGAGGCCGCTGTCGAGGGCGGCCAGGGCGAGGCGCCGATTTTCGTGGGCGAGTTCGAGTTCCGCGACGCGGAGCGCAGCGGGGCCGAAGAGGGGGGCGAGTTCTCGAGCGGTTCGGGCGGCGTCGAGCGCGAGATCGAGGCGGGCCTGCGATTGGAGAAGATAGGAGCGCGCGAGCCAGCCGGTGGCCCGTGTGGGTGTGGACGGAGTGTCGAGAGGCTGGAAACGGACGGCGGCGATGACCTCACGGAGCGCCGCCACCAGGGGATGGGCGGGGTTCAGGGCGTTCAGGAGTTCGTCGGCGGCCTCGACGTTGCCCGCGGAGAGAATGAGGGCGGCGTGGTAGGCGCGGACGTCGGTTCCGGGTGGGGGATCATCGGGAAAGAGATCGAGCGCTTCGCGGGCCGCTCCGCGATTCCAGGCGGTGATCGATGGCGCGAGAAGGAGCGATTCAGATTCTGTGAGGGTGAGGTCGTCGGGGCTGAGAACCTGCGGGTAGTAGAGGCACCATTGGACAAGATTGGCCGTGATGAGGATTGGGGAGTGGACGGGGGCCTGCCCGCGACGGACCTCGACCCGATGGCCGGGGTCCACCTCGAGGGAGTTGCCGTCCTGGAAGATCGTGACCCGGCCCTCGATAAGGGCGAGGGACGAAACGTCGCCTCGAGGCTCGCTGGCGAGCACGAACTCCGTTCCGCGGATCGCGCCCGAGGCGACGGGTGTTTCGAACTCGATGTCGGACGGGGACTCGCGGTCGAGAAAGAACAGTCGGCCGAGGTCGAGCCGGAATCGTTTGGTGGCGGGCGGGGCCGCGGGTCGCTGAATGACGATGAGCGTGTTGGGACCCAGTCGCAAAACGCTGCGGTCGGAGAACTGGATGATGGCGCGGCTCTCTTTGTGGGTCTGGATGCGGGACCCGGCGGGGAGGTCCAGATTGGGCTGGGCCGGCATCCAGGTATCCTGAGACGGGAGTGAAATCTGGACGTGTCCCGAGAACCCCACGAGCCGGCTGGTGGCGGTGGTGGGCGGAGTCATCGCGGGCGCGGGCTTCGCGGAGGGTGAAGTCGGTGAAGCCGTCTGGGAATGGAGGGAACCTCCAAGCCCCAGGAAAAGGATCAGGAGAAAGATCGTCGGAAAGGTGGGGATGGATGACGAACGACCCCGGCATTCGTTGGCCCAGGGCTTACCGATGGGGCCATGGCCCGGAGGTCGGCCATCACCCGGCCTGACGTCGCCGCGCGGGCCACGGCGCGGGGACTGGAAAACGTCCGGCGCGGGGGAGTGGTTCATGGTGGGCCCGGCTTCGTGGCGGCCTGGCGTAGTTCGGGCCATTTTTCGAGGCGCCGCAGGAGCGCCTGGTGGGTGATGCCGAGTCGGGCGGCGGCGCGGCGGATACCACCCTGGGCGGCCAACAGGGCTTCCCGAATCGCCTCATATTCACGGCGTTCGAGTGGTCCGAGCGGACGGCATCCGCCGTCGGGACTCGAATCGTCGGCCAAGGGAACCTGGGGATGCTGGGACTTCAACGCTTGCGCCGTCGTAGCCAAGGGGTCGGGAGCGTGGGATGCACTGGTGATGGCGACCTGATTCGATGCCGAGGGTCGGTTGAGCCATAGGTGGTCAAGGGCGAGGGACGCGGCATCGTGGGGCGTCCGGAGGAGGGAGCGTTCGAGAAGGTTGCGGAGTTCGCGGACGTTGCCCGGGAAAGGATAGGTGACGAGGGCGTCGATGTCGGATTGAAGAAGTCGCGGTGCGGGGCGCACGTATTTGGCGGCGAGGTCGACCAGGAGTTGTTCGGCGAGAACCGGGATCTCGTCCGTGCGATGGCGCAGGGGTGGAAGCTGGACGGTGAAGACGTCAAGACGGTAGAGGAGGTCCTCTCGGAATCGGCCGACGGCGACTTCATCCGCGAGGGAGCGGTTGGTGGCGGCGACGAGGCGGGCCTGGAAACGCCGGGTGACGGTGGCCCCGAGGGGACGGTATTCGCGGGCCTCGAGGAAACGCAGGAGCTTCGCCTGGAGAGGGAGTGGTATTTCGCTGATTTCGTCGAGGAACAGCGTCCCCTGGCGTGCCGCGGTGGCGAGTCCTTCCCGGGTCCGATCGGCCCCGGTGTAGGCGCCGCGTTCCGCTCCGAAGAGTTCGGCCTCGAAGATCTCGCCCGGTATGGCGGCGCAATTCACCGGCACAAACGGGGTGGCGGCCGTTTCCCTGGGATGGGTGCGTTGGTGGAGGGCGCGGGCGGCGGCGTCTTTTCCGGAGCCGGTTTCGCCCGTGAAAAGAACGGTGGCGGTGGGATGACGGGAGGCTTGATCAAGCGCAAGCGAGATCTCCCGCATGGCCGGAGCGGTCGCCACGAGGGAATCGGCGTTCAGTGGGATCCGGATCCTTTCGAGGCGCGCGCGAGCCCGGCGGATGCAGTCGATGAACGCGTCGCGCGAGACCGGCTTGGCGAGGTAGTCGAACAGGCCGCGGCGGGTCAGTTCGACGGCGTGCGAAAGTTCGGGAAGCCCAGTAAGCACGATGACGGTCTTCGCGGGGTCGCCGCCGGCGATCTCGAGATAGAAATCAAAGCCCTTGCCGTCCGGGAGATGGTTGTCGAGAACGATCAACTCGTACGAATGGACACCCGCGAGGCCGCGCGCCTGTCGAAGGTTGTCGACCAAAGTGACGTGAAAGCCCTCTTCGCTGAGAAGATCGCGGATCATGGAGGCGAAGCCGGGATCATCTTCCACGAGGAGGCAACGGAGGTCCTGTTGAGGATGCGAGATCGGGGGCGTCATGGAGGATGTTTCGGTGGCGCGTGGCATGGAGCGGAATCACTCGGCGCGAACGCGGAAGATCCGCGAAACCCAGGGCTCGACCGGAGTATCGATCACCAGTCGATCGCCGGTGCCGTTCCGAGATTCCGAACGGGTCCAAGCGTCGTCGGGGCCTTCGGAGGACTCGAGGTGATAGGTCCAGCCCAGGGCGGATTGGAACGACAGACGGAGGAGGCCGCCGGCGTGGGTCGGATTGAGCTGAATCCTATGGATAAAGCGAAGAGTGACCGGGGCGCTGGTGATGGAGCCGGCGGCGTTGGCGACGACGACGTCGTAAAGGCCGGCGAGGTCGGGAGCCGCGGGATGGAGGGTGAGGGAATCGGAAAGAGCATCGGGGATGGGCTGGGTGTTGAACCGCCATTGAAATGAGAAGGGCTCGGACCCCGAGGCGACGACGGCGAACCGGGCGGCGTCACCCTCGGTGACGGTGAGCGGCGTGGGCGGGGAAGTGATCGCTGGGGGAACGGGCCGAGGGAGGACGATCAGTCGGACGGGGGCGCTGGTGATGGAGCCGGCGGCATTGGCGACGACGACGTCGTAGAGGCCGGCGAGGTCGGGGGCCGCGGGATGGAGGGTGAGGGAATCGGAAAGAGCATCGGGGATGGGCTGGGTGTTGAACCGCCATTGAAATGAGAAGGGCTCGGACCCCGAGGCGACGACGGCGAACCGGGCGACGTCACCCTCGGTGACGGAGAGCGGCGTGGGCGGGGAAGTGATCGCGGGGGGAACGAGATTTGGCTGAGTTGTGAGCCGGTACTGGAGATGGACGAAACCGCGGGCCCCATTGACGCCGTCGACAACAACAAGATAGGTGCGGTCGGCCTCGGCCGTGAATTCGACACGACTCGTGACGGCGTTGGGACCCGCGTTGTCGTCGCACGCGACGGAGATCAGATCCGAGTAGCCGGAGAACGGCGGTTCGAACGTGTAGACGGCGAGAACGGTGTCGAAGGTGCTGTTGTCGGTGTCGAAGGTGAGAGTGCCTTCGGCGGGTGGGACGTAGGCGAACCAATAGGAAGCTCCGCCGGGGATATTGCAGTGGAGGGGTTCCCCGGCGTCGCGTCCGGCGTAAGCCGTCGAGAAGATTTGGCTGCCATTGAAGCCGCGAGTTACCCCGAACGCGGAAGTGCGAACCGAGAGCGGGCCGCGGGAGTGTGGAATCGGGGTGGCGCGGGGGGATGTTGAGTTGAAGAGGCCCGGGGCGTCGGGCGCTCCGATCAGCGCGGATTCAAGGGCATGGGCCGGTTTATCGCGTGCGAGAACCACGATCTGTCCCTCTGAATTCAGTTGGATCTCGATGGGCGCAGAGAAAAAGCGGATGCGGCCGGAGCGAACCCGGACCCTGTAGGTGCCCACGTTGGCTTCGGAAAAGCGTTGGATGACGAGCGTGGGCGACTCCTCGTTTTCGAGTTCCTCGTCGTCGCGGTACCATTTGAGATCGACGTCATCGTCGCCGCCTTGTTCGACCACCAATTCGACGGAGAGCGTGAGGGTATCGCCGGCCTGAAGTGAGCGGTCCCGCTCGACCGTGATGAGGGTGGGGACGATGTCGGCGGCTTCGAGCAGGTTCCAGGAGAAGACGATCGCGCCGGAGGCTCCCCGAAAGCCATCGACGGCGATGGCGTAGCGGACGCCCTGGCGGACCCCGAACTCAATCAGGCTGTCGTGCGTATTGGAACTGTCGTCGAGCCTTGCGACCTCGCGAAGGTCCGCGAACGGACGCGAGGGATCCCTCGGGCCGGAGCCGTCGTTCTTGAGTTCGCTGTCGTAAGCGTAAGCGGCAAGAACCGTGTCGAAGTCGCTGCCCGCGGTGGAGAAAGTCACCAGACCGTCGCTGGGTGCGGTCCATGTCAGCCAGACGGAGCTGCCTCCGGGGACGGCGCCGTGGCGGGGTTCGTTGGGCTCGAGGGTTGCGCCGACGTTGGAGCCGGAGCCGGAGCCGGAGGAGCCCGAGAGGACGCCGCGATCGGCGAACGCATCGGCGAAAGGGAGGAGGCTGGGTTGGGCGCGCGCGAGAGGGGCGAGGGGGCTGGCTTCGACGAACGTCAGGAACGCGGTGATGAGGGCGGCGGCGGCCCAGCGGGCGACACGACGCAATCCTTGAGGGGACGGGTGCCGGGAAGTTGGGACGGGAAATGGAGCATGGGTACGAAAGGACATTTCCAAGGGGGCCAGCGGTCCGCGTACGGTAAACAAGCCGGTGTCGTCGCACAAGGCGACCTCCCGACTCACCTGAATTGGCGGATTCATGCTGATCTATGTTGCGACGAATGGAACGGCGCGGGACTGGGTTAGCAGGCGGGGTGCCACTCGGGGATCCCCGCTCGCGCGGGGCGGTCAGGGGACCTGAGCCCCGGCGCGATGGCGGGACATCGGGTGTTGGGTCGGGAATTGGGCGGGGGGGAGGACTCCCGGAATCGGGCGGGTGACGGCCTGCGGGAGGGGTGGGCTGGTCCGGTTGGTCCGGGACCGGACCGGGATCGACGGGAGAATGGTCCGAATTCGTACCGGCGAGAGATGATCGGGCGCGGACCGGACCCGGGTTCGAGCGGGATCGGGGGCTGGCCTGGAGTCTGCAAGACGGAGTGCCCCGACCCCGAACACCCGAATCATGCGAGAAACACTCCAGCGAGAGACGATCGGCCGAACCGATGGCGACCGTCTGAGTCTGCGGAGCGAGCCGAAGACTGGGGACGGCCTTGGGCGCCGGTACCTGTTGTATTCCCACGATGGCGTTGGATTGGGACACACCTGTCGGAACGTGGCGATTGCGAGGGCGATCACCTCGGAGGACGAGAGCGCGACGGTGTTGCTGGCGACGGGGAGTGATGACGCGGTGCGTCTGGGTATTCCGGATCGGGTGGAAGTGTTGAAGCTGCCGAGTCTCCGGAAGGTGGCGAACGAAACGTACGCCTCGCGCCGGCTGCTGGTTTCGCCGGATGACATCCACCGGATTCGGGCGCGCCTGTTGGCGGGTGTGGTGGGAGCGTTTCGGCCGGATGTGGTCCTCGTCGACAAGCATCCGCTGGGGGCGGGGGGGGAATTGCGGGAGGCGCTGTCGCTGAATCGGGAACTGGGCGGTTCAGCGGTGCTGGGCTTGCGGGACATCCTGGACGAGCCGGAGACGGTCCGCGCCGAATGGGAGCGGCACGATCTCGGGAGTCGGATCGCGTCGATCTACGACCGGGTGCTGATTTACGGGCAGAGGGGGGTGTTTGATCCTGTGACGGCCTATGGGCTGACGGGAGAGGTGGTGTTGAGGAGCGTGTTTTGCGGGTATGTCGCGCGTGGGGCTCGGGAGGCGCGTGAGGTCGGTGGAATGCGCCTGGAATCCGGATCTGGGGAGTCGGGAGGATTGGTTGGGGGATCGCTTCCGGTGGTGATGGCGACCGTGGGGGGTGGGGAAGATGGGGCGACCCTGGTGTCGGTGTTCCTCGAGGCGTCATGCGGGGCGCCGTGGCGGGCGATCGCGGTTTCGGGTCCGCTGGCGGCGGAAGGGACGCACGAGCGACTGGAAGGATTGTCGCGGCGGGCCGGGGCGGTCTTGCATCGGTTTCTGCCCGACATGTGCCGGCGCATGGAGGGGGTCGACGCGCTCGTCTGCATGGGGGGGTACAACACGCTGGCGGAGGCGGTGGGACTCGGGTTGCCGGTGGTGTGTGTGCCGCGGGTGCATCCGAGACGGGAGCAATTGATGCGGGCGAAGGCGTTTGAACGCCTGGGCTTGCTGGAGTGCCTGCCGCCGTCGGCGCTGACGGTGGCGTCGCTGCGGGAGTCGATCCTGAGGGCGCTTGGTCGGAAGAGGGCGGACGTGGCGCGACGGTGCGCGATGGAGATCCGTCTCGACGGGGCTTCGAGGGCGGCGGCGGTGCTTCGGAGCGTGACACCTGGCAGGGAGGAGCGGCGCGGGGTGGGCGCGGAGGCGAGTCGGCGCGGAGTGGGGATTGAGAGGCGGGCGAAGCGGGCGGCGTGATGAAGAGACACATGAAACGAACTCATACGAACGGGAATATGACGGGAGATCCGAAGAAGGTGGGCTATGTGGTGAAGCGGTATCCGCGGTTCTCGGAGACCTTCATCGTCAATGAGATCCTGGCGCACGAGGAGGCGGGTCGGCCTCTGGAGATCTTCTCCTTGTACCCGCCCAACGACGCCCATTTTCAGGATGTGATTTCGAGGGTGCGCTCCCGCGTGACGTATGTGCCCGGGGAGGGACTGAGGGCGGCGGGGCTGTGGTCGGCGTTGGAGGGCGCGGCGGCGGAGGTGCCCGGGTTTTGGGGACGGCTGGAGAGTGCCCGGGGTGCGAATGTGCGCGAAGTGTATCAGGCGGTGTGGATGGCCAAGCGGGTGGTGTCGGGTGGGATCGGGCACTTGCACGCGCATTTCGGAACGACGGCGACGACCGTGGCAAGGTTGGCGGCGCGCCTTGCCGGGGTTCCCTACACCTTCACGGCTCACGCGAAGGACATCTTCCATGAGGACGTCGATGCGGGGGACCTGCGTCGGAAAATGGAGGACGCGGCGGCGGTGATCACGGTGAGCGACTTCAACGTGGAGACCCTGCGGCGCGAGCATGGATTGGCGGCTGGGAAGGTGCGGCGGGTGTACAACGGAATTCACCTGGACCGGTTTCGGTATCGGGATCCGGGGGTCAGGGCGCCCAAAGTGATCGCGGTGGGGCGGTTGATCGAGAAGAAGGGTTTCCCGGTTTTGGTGGAAGCGATGCATCGGCTGCGGAGACAGGGTGTGGACGCGGTCTGCGAGATCATCGGGTCCGGCGAGTTGGAAGGGGCACTGCGGCGGCAGGTCGCCGAACTGGGATTGGCAGATCGTGTGGATCTTTCCGGGGCGCTTCCGCAAGGCGAAGTCATCCGACGAGTGGGGTCGGCGGCGGTCTTCGCGGCCCCGTGCGTGGTGGGGCGGGATGGGAATGCGGACGGCATGCCGACGGTGCTGCTGGAAGCCATGGCATTGGGGACTCCCTGCGTGGCGACGGACGTGACCGGGATTCCGGAAGTGGTTCGCTCGGGGGAGACCGGGTGGCTGGTGCGGCAGGGGGACGCGGACGGCTTGGCGCATGCATTGCGGGAGTTGCTGAGGGATGGGGTGTTGCGGAGCCGATTGGCGTCGGAGGCCCGGGCGTTGGTGGAGTCGGAGTTCGACATCCGGCGGAACGCGGAAGTGTTGAGGGGGGTGTTCCGGGAAGCCGTGACCTTTGAAGCCGATGAGGGAACGGGGGTGGTTCCCGATGGTGGAATGGATGGGCGGAATTTGTGCGGGGAAGGGGGTGTGCGGTGAGAGTGGCTTACATATGCGCGGATCCGGGGGTGCCGGTCTTCGGGCGGAAGGGTTGCTCGATCCATGTGCAGGAGATGGTGCGGGCGATGCGGGCGCTTGGGGTGGATGTCGAACTGTTCGCGGTGCGCCGGGGCGGGCAGGCACCGTCGGACCTGGCGGGCGTGGTGGTTCATGATCTGCCGGTGGCTCCGGCGGAGGGGCGCGGGGCGCGGGAGCGCGCACTGGCCGGTTCGAACGGGGTCTGGCGTGGATGCGTGGCGCGTTCGGGACCCTTTGACGCCGTGTACGAGCGTCAGTCCCTGTGGAGCCATGCGGTTCTGGAGTGGGCGCGGGAAACGGGAGTGCCGGCGCTGCTCGAAGTGAATGCGCCGCTGGTCGAGGAACAGGTCGTCCACCGGGGCTTGGACGACGAGGCGGGCGCGAGATTGATCGTGCGGCGGTCCATGGCGGCGGCCAGTGGGTTGCTGGCGGTCTCGGACGAGGTGGGGGCATATCTGGGTGGATACCAGGAAGCGTTGGGGAAAGTGGCGGTGGTGCCGAACGGAGTGAATGCGGGTCGGTTTGCACGGGCGCTGACGCTGCGTCGCCAGAGGCGCATTGCCGGGCGGGGGGGCGAGGTGGTGATCGGCTTTGTGGGGACGCTGAAGCCGTGGCACGGGACGGACCTGCTGTTGGAGGCGTACCGGGCGTGGGGTGGAGGCCGGGGTGGTTCCGGGGGCATGGGACGGTCACGGTTGTTGATCGTGGGCGATGGACCGGAGCGGGAACGTCTGGAGACGCAGGCCGAAGCGAGCGGTCTGGCGGGAAGGGTGAGGTTTACGGGCGCTGTGGATGCGGAGGATGTGCCGGATTGGTTGGGAGCCATGGACATCGCCGTGGCGCCGTACCCGAGCCTCGACGGTTTCTATTTTTCGCCGCTGAAGGTGTACGAGTACATGGCGGCGGGATTGCCGGTGGTGGCGAGCCGGATTGGGCAATTGGAAAGGATCCTGACCGACGGAGTCACCGGGGTGCTGGTGAGTCCCGGGGACACGCGGGAGATGGCATCGGCGATTGGGTGTCTGGCGTCGGACCCGGCGTATCGGGAGCGACTCGGGTGGGCGGCCAGGGCGGCGGTGGAGGCGCGGCACACGTGGCTGTCCGTGGCGACACGGATCGTGCACTGGATGAAGGCTGCAGGGGTGCGGACGGGGGGCGGGACGATTGGGTCAAGCGTGGTCCTGGAGGGGGTGGAGGCATGAAGGGCGGTAAACGACCGGGCGAGACCCTCGGGGTGCTGCTGGCCGTGGTGCGGCGGTTTGGACCGCAGGTTCGGGCTCAGCGAGGTTTGTTGATCCTGGCGGTCGCCGCGATGGTGACGGAGGTGGGGTTGCGATTGGTGGAGCCCTGGGCGCTGAAGGTTGTGTTCGATGGGTTGCTGGGAGTCGAGGGCGCGAGGGGGAAGTGGCTCGATTCGTGGGTGGGCGCGCTTGGGCGGGACGGGGTGTTGCTGGGGACGTGCGGAATGCTGGTGGCGCTGACGGGATTGCGCGCGGGTGCGGCGTATGTCGGGACGGTGGGTTTCGCGCGCGCCGGGAGCCGGGTTCTGGCGCGGGTGCGGGGCGATCTTTTCCGGCATCTCCAGTGTCTGTCGCTGTCGTTTCATCAACGGTCGCGCGGGGGCGATCTCGTGATGCGGGTGATTCAGGACGTGGGGCAATTGCAGGAGGTGCTGGTGACGGCGGTCGTGCCGCTGGTGACGCGTCTCGCGATGCTGGCGGGAATGGTGGGGGTGATGGCGTGGATGAACCCTCGGCTCGCGGCGTTCGCACTGGCGCTGATGCCGTTGTACTGGCTTCGCGGGGTTGCGCTGAGCCGCGGGATTCACGAGGTGTCCCGACGCCAGCGGCGGCGGGAGGGCGAGATGGCGGCGATGGCGGCGGAATCGTTCGGGGCGATGTCGGTGGTGCAGGCCATGTCGTTGGAGGGGAGATTCGCCGAGGCGTTCGCCGAGAAGAGCGCCCGCGCGGCGAAGGAGGACGCGCGGGGAAAGCGGTTGTCGGCGAGGTTGGAGAGGTCGGTGGACGTGTTCATCGCTGCGGCGACGGCCCTGGTGTTGTGGCAGGGGACGCGAATGATCTGGGCCGGGCGCATGAGTCCGGGGGATCTCCTCGTGTTTCTGGCCTATTTGAAAACCGCGTTCCGGCCATTGCAGGACTCGGCTAAGTACTCGGGCCGCCTCGCCAAGTCCGCGGCGGCGGGCGAACGGGTGCTGGCCGTTCTGGATGAGCAGGCCGGGGTCGCGGACGCTCCGGACGCGGAGATGGCGCCACGGTTGGTTGGGGAGGTGCGGTTCGATCGGGTGACCTACCGCCATCGGACGCTCGATGGAGACGAGGGCGGGGGGATCGAGGAGGTTTCGTTTGCGGCGCGGCCCGGACGGATCCTGGCGCTTGTGGGGCCGTCGGGTTGCGGGAAGTCGACGGTGCTGTCGCTGATCTCGCGGCTGCACGATCCGAAAGCCGGGCGGGTGCTGATGAATGGGCGGGATGTGCGGGAATTCACGGTGGCTTCGCTTCGGGCGCGGGTCGGCGTGGTGCAACAGGACACCGGCCTCTTCGCCGGGAGCGTGGCCGAGAACATCCGTGCGGGACGGGACGAAGCGACCGAGGAGGAGGTCGTCGCGGCCGCCCGGATGGCGCGGGCCGACGGATTCATCCGCGCGCTTCCGCAGGGTTACGAGACACGCCTGGGGGAGCGCGGTGTGACGCTGTCGCAGGGGCAACGGCAGCGATTGGCGATCGCGCGGGCGGCATTGCGGCGGGCGCCAATCCTGCTGCTGGACGAGCCGACGGCGGGGCTGGACGAGGCGTCGGCGATCGACGTGTTCGAGGGCATCCGCGGATTGGCGAAAGAGGGAGTGGTCATTCTGGCGACGCACGATCCGCGGGAGACGGCGATGGCGGATGAAGTGTTGCGCCTCGACGCGGGAAGGGTGGCGGGGTTGGAGGATGGACGTGTCGAGACGGGGTGCGAGCGGTTCGGCCAAAGACCGGCACGGAAGGAGAGCCATCATGTTGGAGGATGCTGATCGCGATCTGATTCGGCGCGACGGGTCGCTGCCCGGGCTGGGCACGCTCCTGGATGACGCGCAATTTCTCGACCGGCTGCGCCGCGCGAATCCCGGGCGGGCCGTGGCCTGGGCCCGTCTGAGTTATCTCCGGTACAAACCCGGGACGAACTGCCTCGCGGCCTACGAGGTGGGGATCGAGGGGGGGCGCGCGCGCGTCCATGGGAAGGCGTGGACCCGAGGAGTCGCCTCGACGCGCGTGGAGCGGAGAGGAGGGATGGGTGCGGAGGGGGAAGCGTTGATGGGATGGGCGGATGAGTCCGAGGGCGTCGTTGCGGGAGCGTTTCCATGGGATGAGAAACTGCCGTCGCTGCGGCGCTGGGTGGATGTTGAGTTCCGGTCTCGCTTCTTCTCGGAGCGGCGAGGGATGGACCGGCTTGCCGGGGCGGTGGGTCTGCGGGTGTTGAACCACAAGCCGGAACGTCGGTTGGTGGCGGCGTTGTTGTGCGAGGGCGGGGTGCCGCTGGGGGTTCTCAAGGTGCATGCGCGCGCGGGATTTCGGCCCGCGTATCATCCGGCCCGGAAACTGCGGTCGGGTTTCAGGTACGCCGTGCCGGTGCTGCTCGGGAAATCCGAACGCCACGCGGCGGTGGTGCTGGGGTGGCAGCCGGGTGAAGGGTTGGATGGCGTTCTCGCGGACGGCGGGGAAGGGTTGACGGCGTGCGCGTCGGTGGGTGCGGCGCTCGCCGAGTTCCATTCGAATCCGGTTCGGCTGGATATCTGGCATCGGACGGATTGGGTGCGCGAAGTGGATGGACACGGACGGATGCTGGGGTGGTTGCTGCCGTCGGTGGGCGAGCGAGCCGCGCGATTGGGCGCACGGCTCGCGGAGGGGGTTTCCGGCGCGCCGGAGATGGCGGCCGCGGTGCACGGTGATTTCTACAGCAAACAAATCCTTCTCCGGGAAGGCGCGGTGGTGTTTTTGGACATGGATGGCGCCCGTCGAGGATCGGCCTGGTTCGATCTGGCGACATTCCTGGCGCATCTGGAGATCGATGTGATTCGCGGTCGTTATCCGGCCGCGCGCCGGGAGCGTTTGACGGAGGCGTTTTTGGCGGGATACGGCGAGGTTTCGGGGCGGCGGCAGATGCCGGGGTTGTCGGGCTGTGTGGCGGCCGTGCTTCTGACGCAGGCGGCGCATTGTTTTCGGTCGAGACAGTCCGACTGGGCGCGGCAGGTGGTGCGGATTCTGGACCGGGTGGAGGAACTGGCGGGAGCGGCCGCGGCGCGCGTCGTGGCGGGATGGGAGGGCGGGGGTGCGTCGGGCGTCGATCCCGCCGACGGGACGGCGCGGGAGGATGATCCCGCTTTGCCGGGACTGTCCCGAGCTTTGGATGGGGATTGGATGTCGCGACGGCTGCGTGAGGAGCCTCGACTCAAGGCCGCGTTGGATGGCGTATCGCTGACGGGAATTTCCGTGGTGCGACACAAGGCGGGCCGGCGATGCCTGATTCGGTATCGGTTCGCGCGGACGGAGGGTGGGCCGGGATTCGTCTGGATCGGCAAACTTCGCGCGCGGCGAGGTCGGGGCTGGGATCTCGGGATGCGGGCGGCGCGAGGGTTGAGGGCGGCGGGATTGCGGGAGGACGGCGATGTGGCGGTGCCGGAACCCGTCGGCGAGATCTCCGAACTGTTGCTGGAACTGCAGCGCGGAGTGGGAGGAGAACCCTGCGCGGGATTGATGACCGGGTGGAACGGAGCGGAACTGGCGGCTCGATGCGCTTTCGCGGTGGCGCGGCTTCACGGGAGTCGGGTCACGGTGGCGAGGGAGCATGGCGTTGAGCAGGAGATGGCGATTCTGAGGGATCGTCTGGGCCGGTTGATCCGGGAGCGCCCGGACGATGCGGAGCGGGTGGCTCGGATTCTGTCCGGTTGCGAGGTGTTGGCGGGGGCGATGGACCGGGCGGATCGGGTTCTGGTGCACCGGGATTATCATCCGGACCAGGTGCTGGTGGACGGGCGCCGGATCTGGCTGCTGGACCTGGACCTTTGCGCGATGGGCGATCCGTGTTTGGACCACGGCAATTTTCTGGCGCATCTGGAGGAGTGGGAATTGCAACATGGCTGTCGGCTGTCGGGGCCGGGTGGGTGTGTCGAGGCGTATCGGGTGGCGGCGCTGAAATGCGTCGGGGCAGGGGCGGCAAGGCGCCTGAGCGGATACTGGACGTTGTCGCTGGCGCGGCACCTGTTCCTGAGCACGCGGTACGGCGATCGGGGTCACACGCTTCCGGCCCTGCTGGAGCTTTGTGAGCAGCGGCTTGGGTTGCGGGTCATCGAGCGGTGCGAGGAGATTTCCAAATGAAAACCAGACGAGAGCAAACCATGGGAAAGGGATTTCGCGGACGCGGTGCTGACCGGCATGGACCGGTTCCGCGGCAAGCCGGGGGGTTCACCCTGGTGGAATTGCTGGTGGTGATCGCGATCATAGCGGTCCTGCAATCGCTGCTGCTCCCGGCATTGGGGGCGGCGAAGGAACGCGCGCGATCGGCGGCATGCGGCAACAACCTTCGGCAGATCGGAGTGGCGGTGGTTCTCTACGCGGGCGACCACGAGGACCGATTGGTGCCTGCGGAGTTCAACGTGCGCAACGGAGCGCCTTTCGAGGAGGGATGGCCGACTCTGTTGCGAAACAGCGGGCTGCTTTCGGCGCCGGTTTCGAGCGAGTACCGGAAGGTTCCCGTGGGCGAATCGGTGTTTCGATGTCCCTCGGGAATTCCAGAGGTGTACGAGGTGAACCCGGTGTCGAGGGATGACCGCGAAGGCGCGCGTGCGTTCGCGTTCACGTCGGAGGGGACGCGGACCAAATACAACCTGCATTGTTGGTACGGCCTGAACGCGGGACTTGGGGACACGGAACGACGTCCGTTCGCGAGGTATCCGACGGACCGCGGGGGGCGGGAGATGCCGAGGCTGACGGGGGTATCGGGTCATGCGTCGGAGATGCCGGCGGTGTTCGACGGTTGGTGGTTGTTGAACGGGAAGGACGAACGCGTGAACGCGCGCCACGCCAAGCAGCGGAGGTCGAACCTTTTGTTCCTGGACGGGAGCGTTCACTCGCGGAGCACGTTTCAGATTCCGAGCGTCGACACGGAAGGAAGCGTGGGGGGCATCCGGTGGAAACTTCCGGCCAATTCCTGAAGATGAGAACGCGATTTGGACGGCTTTGGACAGGAATCACGTCGGTGATCACAACGGTGATCGCGGTGGGCTGGATGGGATGGTCGATGCGCGCGGAACGCGTTGCGGGGTCAGTTCAGCACCGGGGTGTGGGTCAGCGATTGGCGGAGGAGGTTGCGGCGGTGGTGGGCCCGACGGGGCGGTTGGTGGTGGTCACGCTGGAAAGGGGAACGAGCGAGGCGCTGGACCTGCAGCATGCGGCGTTCTGCCGGGCGCTCGAGGCGTGGCCGGGTCTTGAGGTGATTCGGACCGACAAAGTGGACGGGGAGCAGGGTGGAAAGTACGGACCCGGTACCGGGCTTTCGGCACGGCGTTACCTCCGGTTGGTGGAAAAGGAACCCGATGCCGCCGCGATCGTGTCGTTCATTGGTGTTCCGAACCCGGAGGATTTGCCGTCGACGAACCTTTTGACCGGCCCGCGGTTGGTGGCGGTGAGCCGGTCGCCCAAGAAACTTGCGCCCTTGATTCAAAGCGGGCTCCTGGTCCGCGCGATCACGCCGCGATTCACGTTTCCAGCGCCGGGACCGGAGGTGCCGGCGACGCCGGGGGAGTGGTTCGAGAACCGGTTCCAGGTGGTGAGCGAGGCCTCGGTCCATTGACTCACCCGGAAGCCCGAAGGCCGGGGTCGACCGGCGACGGGCGCTGTCGGTGTCGTCGCGTTCGCGTCGGTCAGTCGTGTCCGGGTTTCTGTCGCATCAGCAGGACCGGATTGGCCATGTCGAGGTACTGATGTCCGGTGGGGGCGGCCAGCGCGCCGGCGAGGCGGTCGAAGCCGTTGGTCACGATCACGTCGTATCTCGGGCCGTTCTCCGAATTGGAGTTCGTGGTGATCACCGCGCCGATGGTGCCGTCGAGCGCGAGTTTCCGGATCGCCGGAGCGGTCGCGAGATGAAGGACGAGCGCGCCCTCGGTGACGACCAGCCGGCCAAAGGCGAAGTCTCCCTCCGGTTCGGGTGCCGTGCCGCGAAGGCTTGCGAGAATGACGTCATCCTGCTCCCGCAGGAAGATCTCCGTTCGCGTGAGTTCGAAGGCGTCGGAACGGGTTTCGACGGTGGCGAGTTCGAGGTGGGCGGCGGCCGGGTCGGTCACGCGCAGGAAATACGAGCGGCCTTCGGCGTCGCGCCAGGTGCCTTCGAGTTCCTGCGAATCCAGCGTGGCGGGCTTTCGACCGACCACCTGGCGGGACCGCGCGATATCGCAACCCGCCAGGGCCACGGCGAGCCCCGCCAGGGCGATCGCCCGTCCAATTCGATTGAGGGGTGAGGTGGATTGATGGGTGTGTTGGGTTTTCATCGTCGTTTCGTGTCCTTTCGATGTTGTAGGCGAGAATCCGGCGGGAATTGGCTCACGAAAGTTTGCCGGGTGGGGTCGTCGTCGGTCCGTCGAACCGGCCGGTCGGTCAAGGTGGCCTGGTGGGCTGGGGTGGCGAGGCGGGCGTGGTCGATGGGATTTTTCTCGCCGCGCCGGTTCACGCGGGGCAGAGACAGCCCGGAAACTCCCGACGTCATGGGCATGGAATCACCCTCGGTCGAGACTCTGTTCGTGCGGGCTCTGCAGTTGCCCGCGGGTCCGGCTCGCGACTCCTTTCTCGCGCGCGAGTGCCGGGGTGACGAGGCGGTGTTGGGGAGCGTGGTTTCATTGATCGCGGCGCATGATGCGGCGGGCGGATTCCTGGACCCGGCGGTGGAACGCGGTCAGGCCGGCCACGGGTTGGGCACGGGTGCCGAGGATCCGAGCCCGGACCCGGAGGAGACGGCCGCGTGCGCCATGGACTGCCTCGCGGCGCTCTCGGCGGGCCAGCCCATGGCCGCGGCGGCCCGGCTCGGGAGGTCGCATCGGGCCGACCGGACCGAAGCCTGCGAACGGATTGAAGCGGCCCTCCGGGTTCGTGCCATGGCCGGTGCGTCGCGGGCGGAGGATTCGGGCGAGGACGAGCCGGTGGTCCGCCTCCCCGGATTTCGGATCGAGAGAAGGTTTGGATCGGGTGCGCTGGGAATCGTCTACGCCGCGCAGGACGAGAAACTTGGGCGGAGGGTGGCGATCAAGGTGCTCCGACAACGGGCGGGGGACGCCGTCGCGCGTCGCAGGGTGCTCGAAGAGGCGCGGAACGCCGCGGGCCTCGACGATCCGGCGGTGGTCACGATTTTCTCGGTGCTCGACGAAGCGGAGCCGCCGGCAATCGTGATGGAGTATGTCGAAGGATTTCCGATCGACCGATTCGCGGAGCATCTGCACTTCGGGCAGAAGGCCCGGCTCCTTCGCGAGGTGGCGCGCGGGCTTGCCGCGGCCCATGCCCGGGGACTGGTTCACCGCGACCTCAAGCCGGACAATGTGCTCGTCGGACCCGAAATGCGGCCGCGGATCCTTGATTTCGGGCTGGCGTTGTCCCTTGGCGAAGCGGGGCGCTCCGGTCGGGGATTCGAGGGTACTCCGCTCTACGCCTCGCCCGAACAGGTCCTTGGGAGAGCGCTGACGACCGCCTCGGATGTGTTCTCGCTGGGCAGCCTGATGTTCAAGGTGCTGACGGGCAGGGCGCCATTTCGGGGCGGTGGCGTGGGAGAGGTTCTGGAAGCGATTGCGACAACGGCTCCACCGTTTCTTCGGGATGTGGCGGTGGGGGTTCCCGAGGATCTGCAGGCTCTCGTGCTGGCCTGCATGGCGTGGAATCCGGACGACCGTCCAACGGCGGCGACGCTGGTTCTCGAATTGGGGCGGTTTCTGGCCGGGGAGCCGGTGCGTCTCAAACCCCGGCTCTACGACGACCTTCTCAGGCGTCGGGTCAGCGAGTATTCGACCGAGGCGGCGAACTGGGAGGCGCAGGGCATCATTTCCCGGGACGAACGGGATCAATTGCAGTTGCTCCACCGGCGGCTGCTGGCGGATGAAGATCATTGGATCATCGATGCGCGGCGTCTGACCTGGGCTCAGACGGTGCTTTACACGGGGACCTGGATTGTGGTGGTGGCCGCGGCTCTCCTGGTGTGGCTGGCGCACGCCGAGGTGGGGCCGCCATGGCGATGGTTGGCGCCGGCGGGTGCATCGGTGGGTTTGTTGGCCGTAGGACTCTTGGCGGACCGGCGTCGGGAGTCGCTGGCGTCGGCCTCGTTTCTCGCCGCGGCATCCCTTTCAATGGTCCCGGCGACGCTCACGGTGTTCAGGGAACTCGGGTGGTTTTCTGTGCCGGTTTCGGGAATGGAGCAACTTCTTGGGGACGTCTTCACCAACCAGCAGATCCTTGCCTCGTGCTTCGCCGCCACGCTTCTCTCGGCGGCTGCGCTCGCGCGATTGAGGATGACGGGTTTCGCGTGGACAACGGCCGTGCTCGGCTCGGGAACCTACGGGGCCGTGTTGCTGAATCTGGGTTGGCTGGACTGGCCAACGCACCGGCAGGCGCTCGGTTGTTTGCCCCTCGTGGCGATGGAGTTTGTCGGGCTGGGGCTCGAGCGGTTGGGCCGGGTGCGCTGGTCATTTCCGTTCCATCTCGTGGCGATCCTGGCGTTGCTGGGATCCTTGGATGTGATGGCGGAGGACGGGCCGACCCTGCTGTTGCTGGGTTTCCCGGCGGGAGAATACCTGACCCAGGACCGACTGCAGGCGCTCTCGTTCGCGTTCAATGGAGTGGTCTTCCTGATTCTCATGCTCGTCGCCGAGCGTTCCTCCAGCCTGGATCTTCGCCGGGTGTCGCGGCTGCTCGAAGTCGCAAGCCTCCTTCACGTCGAGGGAGCGCTCTTCATGAATGCCTCGGCGAACCGGGACGATCCCCTCGCGCGGGTCGACGTCGCCCTTTATCTCGGCGCCTCGATCGTCTTCCTGGCCCTGGGAGCCTGGCGCGGGCGTTGGCGGATGCTCGTCGGGGCGCTGGCGGGCCTGGCGCTCGGCAGTTATCTGCTGGTGGATCTTGGCCTGATACCCCGCGTGCCGTTCATCTTCGCACTCGGGATCACCGGTTTCGCCGTGGCCGGATTCGCGTTTCTCTATCTGGTTCAGGCTCCCCGAGTGAGTTCCCGAAAGAGCCAGGCCCGCGAGAAGGCCCAATGACGCTTGGCCGTGGCCGGTGAGATTCCGATCACCGAGGCGGCTTCCTCGATTGTGAGTCCGGTGTAGAAACGCAGTCGTACGAGGGCGGCCTTTTCGGGATGACCCTGGGCCAGTTTGCCAATCAGGTCGTCGAGCCGTTCGAGCCGGGCATCATGATCCACGGGACCTTCGGCGGCTCCCAGTTCATCGAGTTCCGGGGAGTCGAGGCGCAACCAACCGCCGCCGTGCCGGGCTGCCTTCCGTCGTCGCGCCTGGTCGATCAGGATGCGGCGCATGGCCTCGGAGGCGGCGGCGAGGAAGTGGTTCCGATCCCGCCACGGGTATTCCCTTCCGGCGCCGAGCTTCAGCCAGACCTCATGAACCAGGGCCGTAGCTTGGAGTGTCTGGCCCGGTGGCTCCGACGCGAGGCGGTACGCGGCGAGCCGCCTCAATTCACCGTAAACCTGCCCGAGCAGACCTTCCGCATCAGTCGGACCACGATCGGGAGTTGAGTCGCCGGTCGCCGGTTTCATCGCGTCACTCTCTCTTCTGGCAATGAGCCGGTCAAAGGATCCGTGAAACGCTTGGCTTCGTGCAAGTCACCCCGTTCGTCGAATCCCTCCTTCTGAGCGGAGGTCCGAGGTGCCGGCATGTCGATGTCCCAAGGTCGCGCGGGTTTCCAATCCCCTGAGGGAGCGGTCCGGGGCACGGCACCCGTAGGCATCCGATCCGCCACGCAGGTTCGGGACATGCCCGATCCCCCCCACAAGGCCGGCCTTCCATCGCGGATCCGATCTGTTAGCGTGCGGCCAGCGGTCCGTATCAGGAATACCATGAAAAAGACCATTCCCATCACCCTCCTCACCGTCGCGCTGGCGCTTTCCGCGTCGGCGGCGCTCTTTGGTCCGAAAGGTGGAAGCGCCGACGAGAAGCGGACCGAGGTCCGCAAGCAGCGGGACCAGATTCTCGAGAAGCTGTACGCGGCGCACCCGGAGGCCCGGGCGAAGATCGAAAGCGCGTTTGGTTACGGCACGTTCAACAACAAGAACATGAACCTCTTCCTGCTCAGCACCGGCCACGGGTACGGCATGGTGGTGGACAAGGCCGGCAAGGAGACCTTCATGGCCATGGGCTCCTTGGGCGGTGGCGTCGGCCTGGGAGCGAAGGATCTGAGCGTCGTGTTCATTTTCAAGAACGCGGACGTCATGCGCCGATTCGTCGAGAGTGGTTGGCAGTTTGGCGGCGAGGCCGACGCGACGGCGAAGGCCGGCGAAAAGGGCGCGGCGGTCGCCAAGGAGGCGGGGGCCGACACCGGCGGCAATGTGTTCGAGATCTACCAGATCACCGACACCGGCGTCGCGCTCCAGGCCACGGTCGCGGGCACGAAGTACTGGAAGGACAAGGACCTCAACTAGCAGGCGTCGCCGATTCCAACACCCACCCAACCCTTCACCGCTGACATCCATGAAAGCTTTTCGAGCGCTTACTGTCCTGATTCTGGCAACCCTTGGCGCCCATCCGAGCCCTCGCGCGGCCACCACCACCGCCGCGGAGTCGACCGACTCCAACCTTCACAACTACCTCCAAGTTCTCCGATCGGATTTCAATTCCTTCAAGGTCGACCTAGTCAACTCGATCATGAAGCTGTCCGACGAGGACGCGAAGAAGTTCTGGCCCATCTACCGGGCGTACGAGAAGGCGTTGGGCGATTTGGCGGTGACCCGGGCGGAATTGATCCGCGATTTCGTTCAGTCGCACGGGCGGGGCGCCTTGGACGACGCGAAGGCCAAGGACATCGCCAAGCGCTGGTTCAGCGGGCAGCGCCGGCGACTCCGGTTGCTCGAGCAGTACCACGCCAAGATCGAGAAGGCGCTTTCGCCGCTGCAGGCGGGGCAGTTCCTCCAGATCGAGAACCAGATCGGACTGTTCATCGACGTGGCGATCGCCTCCGAGATGCCGGTGGTCGGCCAGCAGCCATAGCGGTCGTCGGGTCCCCGAACCGGCATTTCCCGATAATTCGGAAGCCGGCGGGTGAGGAGGGGGGCTTTGATCCACGGAGGGCCTTCGATCGGTAGCGCCTTCGGAAGTGGTGCGGCCGGCAGGGCTCGAATGAATTGGGACTTTGGGTCGCGGCGCGGCAGCGCAACGAGAAGTCTCGATTCGTTTTGAAGTGCCCCCGTTGACCCTTGCGGGTCTGTTCCCGCCCTTGCTTCTCCCGCCGGAATCGCTTTGCTCACATTTATGAGCCAGGCCTTCGATGCACCGCGGTCCAAGGCAGCGGTAACCGCCTCGGCGGTCGGACGTGCTCAGGCGTCCCGTGGCGAGTTGGACCCCGCACGACACCCCGTCAACGCATTGTGGCAATCTCTGGCGACCCAACCCCCGTCCTCCCCGGGAGCTTGCCTGCCGGAAGGGGTCCGGGCCGGAATGGAGCATTCCTTCGGGTGGGATTTCTCCGCCGTTCGGGTCCATCAGGACCAGCGCGCCGCGAGCATCGGAGCCCGCGCGTACACGCGGGGTGTCGACGTTCATTTCGCCCCGGGCGAGTATGCGCCCCACACGGTGAGCGGTCGGGCGCTGCTGGGCCACGAACTGGCCCACGTAACCCAGCAAGCCTCCGGCCGGGTTCGCGCCACAGCCCAGGCCATGGGCGGCGCCATCGACGACGATCCTGCACTCGAGGCCGAGGCGGATCGATTGGGACAACAGGCCGCCCAGGACATCTCGGACACGAACACCCACGATGGCGGGGAATCCGCCTCAACCGAAGGCCTTGAGGACCGACTGCATCAGGTCCTGGCCGGGGGCGCGTCCCAAGGAGTGGTTCAGCGGAAGGTCCAGATGCCGCCCAATTCCGATCTCCCGAGCTTCCACGAATTTCTCATCAAGGCGGGGGATATCTACAGCTACCCCCATCTCGACCGAACGAAGGACCTCAGTCTCGAAGTGTTCACATCTTTGTTCCACTCGCCGAGGATCTTTCGGCTTCAAGGCGACAATGGGAGTACGGCGGAGTACCACCTCATGCGCCACATGGAGGCCCGCCGAGGCGTGGTCGATTTCGCCGGAAAGAAGCAGTACTCCTTCACCGGGGGACGCCACGACTTCAAGATGAACCCCAAGTATTGGGAGCTCGACAAGGAGCGCGGGAAGTTCTGGAAGAAGGAGGGCGTGGAATGGGACGAGGCTCACCGGGACATCAACGAGCACCCGGAGGAGTACAGGATTGGTTGCGCCGCGGCTTCCAAGGTCACCATCGAGGGCGGAGGCGGGGCAAAGCAGGTCTCCGGTACAACCGGCGACGATAAGGACTGGGTGCCCGGTGACGGCGGTTTCATCAAGAACGACGGGTGGGACGGCACCGCTGCCGGGCTTGAAGGGGAGAACATCATCTACTTGGGTTTGAAGAGATTCTGGGGCCACTTCAGCAACTCGGTGGCCATCCAGCCCTACACCAAGTGGCATGAGATGGTGCAAGGCTGGAATAACAGCGCCACCCTCCAGCCGGACCGACAATGGCCCAGCAAAGGACTGAAGGGCTAACGAGGCCGGGCCCTTTTACCATTTCGGCCGCGAAAGATCTGGTGCCATGTTTGAATGCCGCTTCGGATGCGGTCCCAATTCTCCGAAGAACCGAAATCACGAGGAGCTTGATGGGCGCGAAGGGGGCTGGGAGCCGCTGCAAGCCGATTGGGGGCTATCGGGTGGTCGTGGTCGCTGTCGGTGGTTCAAGGATTCGCCGAGCACTGGGACGAAGAATTGGGTTTGATCGCCCGGCGTCCGAGTTGTTCACCGTTGGCACGGCGCCAGAAGTTGTCGGTCTCGGAATACCTGCGGAGGCGGGCGCAGCCCGAGGCGGACCGACCGAGACGGATTGGGCGCGTCCCGTGCGAGTGACAGGTCACTCCCGCGGATGCGGGGACAACCCTGGCGGGTATGCTGACGAGTCTGGGGTCCGTTCACCAATTCCTGCCCGACGACCAATGGGCGACGGTCTGGCCCGAGTGGTGCCGAAGTGCCAGTCAAGCGACGGACGCGCACCTGCTGGCTCTCGCGAAGGCGCACCAGTCTGAGCTCGCAACGTTGGACACAGGAATCCCAAGTGCCTTTGTAGTTCCGATGCGGGCGGGGCGCGTTTGAGCTCAGGCGAGGTGCGAACAAACAAACGACTCCTCGCCCATTCGGCCGGTCGATCTGAAGGGGCTCGGAGCCCGAAGGTTTGTCGTATCCTTGGATTCCTCGCAGACTGTCGCCCCGGATCGCAGGGCGTTTTCAATGGAAGCTTACATCGGGAATTGAGAAGCCCGGTGCATGATGAGTCAGAACCGCGGCTTGCTCCCGCCCGGTGACCGAGGATGGTCGTGGGCGTTTCAGCCGTTGTTGGGTTGCGACCGTTGGAACCCCAGTTCCTCAGCCAGCTGGGCAGCGTGGACTAACCGTACGCCACCCACGACGTTTCCGAAGAGGTGTTGGAAATGACGCTGGTCCCCGGTCAGGAGGTGCGAGCATGCGGAGGCCACCGCGGCTCCCAAAATGTGTTGGTCTTTTTCCACCAGTACAACGCCCGGCAATTCGACCACCGATGAGGAAAGGCTGACGCCCTTCAGTAGTTCCTGAAGATTGCGGGCCACCACCGTGGCGTCGGTGAGCTTTCGTTCCACATTCCGCAGGGCTTCATCCACGGCGGCGGGGCTGCTCGCCAGTTCGGCATGCTTCCTCATGCAGCGTACAAATTCGCCCATCCGACTTACTGGCAACGCGGCGGAGAACAACACGTTGGCGTCGAGGAAGACCTTCACTTGAGGGCGAATCCTTGGAGACCGTCCTCGTTCATCCTCTGGAACTCGGCCAAACGCTCAGCGGAATAGATCTCGACCGGGTAGGTGGCTGCCGGACGCAGGATGAGACCGTCGGGCGTTTCCTCGAGAATCGCCTGACGATCCAAGCCATACTTCTCCCGAAGTTCCTTGGGGATCGTGAACGTCCCACGCTGGTTGATCTGGACCACAGTGCTCACCCCGGCAGCATTACTGAATTGCAGAGCTGCAGCAATGCCGAACTGCGGCGCGGCATCAGATGAATCGCGTGGCGTCAAATACTTCCAATGCGCTATGCTCGTGCAACTTACGGAGCCGGAAGGTCAAAAACGTTAAACGCCCTGGAAACTTGGTGGTTGCTGCGTGGAATCGGTGAATTGCCGACCGCACCTCGGCAAGGATCGGATCGCCCCGATGACCTGGAAGCGAATGCTGGCTTGCACGTGAGGAGCGCCCCACGGTGGGGCCCGTCGTTCTACGCTGGAGGTTGGGGGTTGGGAGGTGCCGGGACGGTCGGGGCACGAAAAGGGAACCCTTGCCCGCGGGACTCCTCGGACTTGGGGTCTTGAATGGAGAAGTTGAAGGGACGGGAGCGGGCGGAAAGACACCCGAGCGTCGCGTCACGTCACGTCAACTGGGCCAGACCTTGGATCCCGGCACCGCATTTTGCGGAATGCCTTGGAGTGTTGCCGGCGGCGCGAGTGGATATACTGAAAGTAATCTCGTCCGTCGGTTGCCGCATGGGACACGATTCGAAGGTTGGCTCCACTGTCATCGCGGCCGTTGGAAATCAGGTTGTGGACGTGGTAAATGAGTCCGCTCGGCAGATTAACCCAGACGCTCAGAGTGAAGTCGGCGGTGAAATCGAGGGAGGCACTTCTGGGGACGACGACGTAGGTTCCGTCAAAAGTCGAAGTGGGGTTCGAGGTCGTGTTGAGGTAAAGGCTGTTCGCACCGCCAAATCGGTCGAAGGAGAATTTCCAGTCGTACCCAATGATCGCGCCGTGGTTGCCCTTCCCGCTCTCGTCGTTCGCGCTCCCGTTGAACGGGTAATACGCCACGAGGCCGTTGGCCACGGGGTCTTGGGCATGGACTCCGGTGGGAAAGGCTAGAACGAGGAGTGCAGCAACGGCTGCGGACTTGAGGGCGTGCATGAAACCTCGGGAGTTCGGGGTCTAGATGTTGGATTCCTCTTCGGGATTCCGGCGCCCCTATCGGTCAAGGGACAAACCGACCTGGGATGCAGGGCGGCAAGAGCCGGCAGCGCCGCACGATTCCCGCAGAAAGTGGCCAAGTTTTGACGAAGCGTTCCTCCATGGGCCCTTGAGGAATCGGTGTAACACGTTGATCCTGAATGGTACGGCCGGCAGGGCTCGAACCTGCAACCTTCTGATCCGAAGTCAGAAGCTCTAGCCAATTGAGCTACGGCCGCCCACGTCGGACGAACCCTCGCTCCGAAATCAGGTGGGCCGCAAGCCGGTTCTTCCGGCCGGTTCTTCCGGTACGTTGACCGTCCAAACGTCAGCCGGTAGCGTCTGACGCATGAAGACGATCCCGCTTCGCCGCCTCCTGCGCGATCCTGGTCAGGTGAAGCAGTGGACCCGCGCGGGTGAGACGGTCGTAATCACCGATGCCAAGGAGCCCCTCTGGGTCCTTCGCGCTGCCGAGGCCGTCGAATCCGACCCGAGCCGTGATCGGGTCATCGACGAGATCCTCGATGCGACGCTTTCCGCGCCTTGCAGCAACGTCAGCGCTGCCCGTCTCCTGGACGAATCGCGACGATGACCGCATACGCCGACAGTAGTTTCATTTTACGGTTGGTCGTGGGTGAGGCCGACAGCGAGGCGGCGATCGGCGCGTACCGGCACGCTGGCCGTCCCATTCTTCCTTACCTATGGGTTCATCAGCTCGAGGTCGAGAACGCCCTGCGACAGCGCGCCTTCCACGAGTCCCAGGTCCGGCCAGCACGCGAACGTAAGCGCATCCAGGAAGAGATGGACGCATCTGTTGCTCGTCTTGCCCAATTGCTGCGACGGCGAGGGCTGACAAGCGTGGCGATGGATGTGGAAGCGGTCGTCGTTCGATCACTTCAATTGTCCGCAGAGCATACCCA
The DNA here is from genome assembly GCA_050250555.1 of Limisphaerales bacterium. GTDB lineage: Bacteria > Verrucomicrobiota > Verrucomicrobiia > Limisphaerales > CAIMTB01 > CAIMTB01. The sequence continues at coordinate 41,456 of JBFWOK010000004.1, read as the reverse complement.
ACGTCTCGGCGCTCGAGCGAGCGATGTGCTTCACGTGGCGGCGGCCCTTCACCTTGGCGTCGAACAGTTTCTCACCTTCGACCACCGGCAGTCGAAGATCGCTCGGGCCGAGGGTCTGGAAGTCTTGGATTTCCCCGAGGAACGGCGGTAAATCGATTCGAGTGACATGCCTCGGAAATGCGACTTCCGACATGGGCATGGTGGTTGATTTGGAGGTGCGATAGCAGGAGACAATGGGACTGGGTACCTCTATTCGGGCCAGGACGGATCCGTCGAATAGGCCTCGGAGTTCCTGCAACTCCATCGGGATTATGGCCGTCGGACGCAACACCGTTGGTGTTGGTGGCTCGGATGATGCGTAACTCAGGGTAAGCCCGCTGTGCGATTCAACCCTAGGCTTGGGGGCGAAATCCCTTTGGGATTCTCGGGCCAGAAAATGAACAACGGGGTACGGAGGTGCGTATTCCACACCTCATGGCCGCCCCGTGGACCGGGGTGGGAGCTGGCGTGACACCTCGTAAGTGCTGGCCTGTCATGCCCCGGGGGCCGGAAGGGGTAGGGTGAGCTGGGGCTGGGGCTGGGGCTGGGGCTGCGTAGCCGCGCGCGGGGCCGCGGCGGGCGCCGGGGCATCGCGTTCGCGCAGGGTGATGCGTCGGAGGATCAGTTCGCCGTCCGCCCGGCCCCGGGGATGATCGGCGACGGGTTCGAGGGCGAGGCCGGTGAGGAGCCCGCGGTATTCGGGGGAAACGGCGAGGTCCACCCGGAGCGTGTGGAAGGTGCCGTCGGCGGGGAGTTCGAACGGGAGGCTCTTCGAGGCGTCGAACCCGTCATCGTCGAGGCGTTTCCAGAACACGCGGGCTTGGATGGCGCGACCGTGGCGGGCGGCCTCGATTTCGAGGATCGGGCCGTGTTCGGCGCGCCAGCATTGGGTGGGGCCTTCGAGGCGGGGTTTCCGGGTGTCGAAGCGGAGGCGCCACTCGCCCTTCCAGGGGAAGCCGTCGTCGGTGGCCCCGACGAGGGTCCAGTGCTGGCGGTCGGTGTCGAAGCGCCAGTCCGGGGGCGTGCGGGTGGCGAGGGCGTTGAACCGGTGTCGGATGTCGTCGAGGCGGCCGACCATGAGGTCGGTGCGGTGTTCGTAGACGATGTTGTGATCGAAGTTCTCGCGGTGGATGGGGGCGACGTAGGCGGTGGAGCCGTGTTTCGGGTCGTCGGACCGGCCTTCGCCATGGATGCCGCCGTGGAACTCACCGCCGTCGTCCTTGAAGACACCGAGGCCGAAATCGGAGTCATCGACGAGGGCGGCCCAGCGTTCGGTGGCGGTGAAGCGGGTCCAGGGCCAGGGTTGTTTCCAGTCGTTGCGGACGTGGGTGAGGGGGGCGCCGGTGAACGGTTGGTCGCCGGTGTAGGCCATAAGGCGGGAGAGGCGGGAGATGGTGTAGACGGCGGGGAGTTCCTGGGGGCAGGGCCGGTAGCGGGTGGTGTCGGCGCGCCGGTTGGTGCAGCGGAAGCGCAGGCGGGCGACGGGGCCGTCGAGGGTGGTCCAGGTTTCGAAGACGCAGTCGCCGGGGACGTTGTCGTGGGGCCACTGCATGGGGACGCAACGGATGTAGAGCTCGCGGCCGTCGTTGCGGTGGTCGGTGACCGTTGAGGGATTGTGGTGGCAGTCGCCGGTTTGGATCGGATTCCAGCCGAGGCCGGCCCATTGGGGGGCGGGTTGTTTGTCTCCGGCGACGAAGGGCCAGGGGCCGGAGTAGTGGGACATCTGGATCTGGCGGCCGAGATCGGCGCTGTTGATGAGGTTGCCGGCGTGGTCGGGGCTGGAGAGGAAAGTGACGGCGCCGCCGAGGGCGAGGTCCATACCGATGCGGACCTTGCCGTTGTCGAGGTAGGTCATCCGGGGCGCGGGGAGTGGGGGAGGCGCGGCAAGGGCGGACGAGGGCGGTTCGAGGACGGGTGTCAGGAGGAAGAGGAACAGGCCGAGCGCCGAGGCAAAGGGTCCTGGTCGACGGTGCGGTGGCCCGTGTGGGTTGTTGTTCATGGTGCGGGATGGATGCGGAGGAGGGCGGCGGCGCCGGGTTCGAGGGCGAGGGCGGTGCGGTGAAAGACAATGGGTATAAAACATCCACAAGCGACCATTGTGAGGCTGCCGGCTCAGAATTGAGCCGATCTTCCATTTCAATCGGAACCAGAGGTTGAACTATGGCTGGAGATGCAGGAAGCGAAGTCCGGGGTAGCGGCTGTATCCCGCGTCGAATGCGACCAGGCGGCAATCGGAGGCCATGGCGAAAGCGGCGAGGTACGCGTCCGTCCATGCGCCGCCTCGAAGATCCAGGTGGACGCTCCATCGACGCAACCACTCGTCGATTCCAGCCGGCTCCGGAATGAGATGGATGCGCGGCGTGGCCAGCCACTTCCCGAGCGCTGTCCATGAGGCCGCGCCATCAAGAGCTGCCGCGCCCATGATTCGCGGATGGGTCAGGTGGCGGAGCAGAGCCAACGCTGTGACTCGACAAAACGCGAGTTCCTCGTCCGCTTCTTTGGTCCAGTACGCTCTGGCGCGTGAGTAGTGGACATGATCCGGGGCCGAGAGCGGGAGCCACACACTGGAGTCAAGCAGGTCGCGCATGTCGGGCTTCGTCTTCCTGGTCCTCCAGTTGGCGGAGCGCGTCGGGCGAAACCGCCGGGATGGGGACTCCGCGGCGTGGAACGAGCACGGGCGGCGGAGATCGGCGTCCGAGCGATCTCCCGCGTGCGTCTGTTCGGCTCGAATCGCGTCTACGAAGACCTTCTTGAATGAACACGGTGAGGAGGTCCTTCAACTTCTTCCCGTCGAGAGCGGCCCGAGCCTTGGCCTGCCTCAGAAGATCCTCCGGCAAATCGATTGTAGTTCTCATCAAATCACCAAACGCATCAAAGCATCCTTGTGCGTTTTGGTCGACACCTATGTTGATGCCGGGCGCGTTCAAAACGGTCCCCGTCGACGGTGCGGCGACCTATGCGGGTTGTTGTTCATGGTGCGGGATGGATGCGGAGGAGGGCGGCGGCGCCGGGTTCGAGGGCGAGGGTGGCGACGCGGTTCGTCGATTCGTGGAGGCGCGCCCCGGCGACGGGATGCTCCCAGGAAACGCGCCGGACCTCATCGCGAAGCGTGAGTCGAAGCGTGGCGGGTTCGGTGGGGGAACGGTTGACGACGAGGGCATAGCGGCGGTCGTCGGGGAGGACATGCAGTCCGACGAGCGCCGGTCCGCCTTCGATGGTTTGGAAGGGGCAGGCGGCATCCGCGGCGGTGGTGCCGGCGGGGAGGGGTTCGGTGTGGAAGACGGCGGTCACGCGGCTGCGGAGGAGGACGTCGGCGCAGGCCTGGACGTCCCGGTTGAAGGCGCGGAGCAGGTCGTAGGTCGGGCTGCGGGAGCCGTCGAGGCGGATGGGGGCGTCGTGGAAGTCCCAGGTTCCCGGGTTGGGAGTCCAGTAGGTGAAGTACTGCAGGGCGCGGGCGCCGTAGGCGAAGTTGCTCCAGGCCTGGAGGCGGACATGACCGGCGGTGGGGGTGGGATAGGGCTTGTGGGGGCAGGCGAGGGCGAAGGCCCAGAAGGGCACGCCGGCGTCGAGGGCGGCGCGGCGGATCCACTCGAGGTTCTGGTAGTAATCGGGGCGGACGGCACCGCCGTCGAGGATCGGGTAGTGATCGAAGCTCAGGACCTGAGGGCGGAATTCGAGGACGAAGCGGCGCAGGTGTTCCGGGTAGGTGGGGCAGCCGAGTTGGGCGGGGCTGGCGTAAGTGGGAAAGAGGTTCACGTAGCTCCCGTGGGCCGGGTCCGGGTCGGCGGCGGCGAGCGCATCGCGGGCGGCGGCGAGGGTTGGAAACTCGGCGAGGCTGGGTTCGTCCTTGAGTGTGTACCCGGCGAGCGCGGGGTGTTGGCGGTAGGTGCGGACGGCTTCGTCCAGCTCGGGGCCGGGTTGGCGGAATCGGGAATCGCCGATGAAAAGGCGGACCCCGGTCCGGGCGGCGAGGTCGAGGGCCTTCAGGTTTCCTTCGGGGCTGTAGTGCATGAGGCTGAGGGTCAGGCCCATGCCGGCGAGTTCCTGGAACCGTTCCAGGGACAACTCGCGTTCGGGGATGCTGTGCCAGCCGAGGATGGGGATGCGTTCGGTGATCCCGCGGGGTTCGCCGATCTCGGAGAGCACCTCGAAGGGCGGTTCGGCGGGTTCGGGCCACTCGCGGGCGGTGAAGAAATTGAACAGGTAGATGCCATCGGCGCCGTCCGCCCAGCGTTCGCGGGCGGCGAGGCGATATCCGTCCGCGCCCAGGCAATGCTCGCAACGGGTCGGATTCGACGAGGGCCGGGTTTCGGGCTGGATGGCGGCGTAGATCGGGATTCCGGGCACATGACGGCGCCAGTCGGCGAGGTCGAGGGTGTCGCCGTTGAAGAGCCAGTCGCTGACAGTGAGGAAATCGATCCAGCCGCTTCGGGTCCATTCGGCGACATCGCAGGCTCTCGGTGCGGCGACGGAATGGGCGTAGGTCGGGCGGGTCCGACCGTAATCGGAGGGCGCGCGCACTCCGAGCACCAGCGGGCGTCCGCGGCGGGCGCTTTCGGCGTCGAGGAACTCCCGGACGCGGCGGACGAGACCGTTCATTCTCGCTTTGTTCTCCGCGGGGTCGCCGGCCTTGAAGAACGTGGGGAACCGCAGGAAGTCCAGTTCGAGGCCGTCGACATCGTAGCGGCGGACCGTCTCCCGGATGAGTTCGAACACATGGTCGCGGACCGCGTCATGGGCGAAATCGAGGGCGCCTTTGCCGAGGCGGAACCCGGGATGGCGTTCCCAGAACGCGGTTCGGAGAAAATCATTCCCGTGGGCGTCGTTCATGCGGAACGTGAGGAGAGTCTCGAGTCCGCAGCGCCGGGCTTCGGCGAAGAGAACGGCGTAGGGATCGAGTCCCTGGGCGAAGAAGGCGTCGAGATTGGCGAAGCGCTGGCGCTCGTGGGAGGACCAGCGGGCGCGTTCCTCGGGGGTGGAACGGGTGCCGCGAAGGGTGCCCACGGCGGTGGGGTAGTACATCACCTGGGCGTTGACGCAGACCAGAACGGTGTCGAGTTGGCTGCCGGGCCGGGTGATTTCGGCGACGAGGTTGGTGAGATCGGCGGCGGTGATCGGGCCGGGTCCGGTGCGTCCGGCCCGGAGGGTCATGCAGGAATCGCCGTCGAGGTTGTACAGGATCCGGCGGGTTCGGGGAGTGGTCGCGGTGGGTGTGTCGGCCGGGTGGGCGCGGGCGGTGTTGGGTTGGCCGAGGAAGTTCTGGTCGGCGGCGGCGGGAGCGGGTGGAGCGCCGGCGAGCAGGAGGGGAAGGAGGACGAGCAGGCGGAGTCCGTTGGCGGCACGGCTGCGGCGATGGGGATGCGGCGGGAGGGCCACGGGCAGGACCTTGCGGGCGGATTCCAGGTTCCGGACGAACCAACGCGGTCGGATCGGGTTCACGGCATGAAATAAATCATTCACGCGGTGAAATACAGTTCTTGGGCAATGAGGGAGAACGGGGTCCGGGCATCGAATCGAGGTCGATTCGGTTATTGGCGTTCGGCCGGATTCGGGTTTGGCGAGGCGATGACGATCGGGTCGCCGGTGGGTGGTACGGCGACGGTCTGGAGTTGGCCGCCGGGCCAGCGGACAAGTAGTTCCGTGGGGCGGGGGGTTCCGGGAAGGAAGAGAGTGGCCGAATCCTTGGACCAGTAGCCCGTGGAGGCGCGGATTTCGTGGATCGGCCCGTCGTTCGTGCCGAATCGGGGACGGAGCGTGGTTCCGAAGCCGTCGGGGTTGCCGGCGGGGCCAGTCAGTCGGATGCGGAGTTGCGGTTGGTCGGTCGAGTGCTTCCACAGGGTTGTTGGCGCGCCATTCTGGGCCACGGCGAGGTCGGGTTTGCCGTCGTTGTTGAAGTCGGCGACAGCGGCGCCGCGTTGTTCTCCGAGGATGACGAGACCGGACTCCGATGAAGTCAGTGGAACGAACCTGCCCGTGCCGTCGTTGCTCAGAAAGAGACCGCGACCCGCGTCGCATCGGGGCCATTCGATTCGTGTGCCGAAGAAGTTTTGGGCCAGGAACAGGTCCAGGTCTCCGTCGGAGTCCAGGTCCATGACGCTTATTCCGAACGCGGGAGCGTATTGGGCTTCCGCCGGCAGGGGGACGGCTGTCCAACCGGTCGGAGTGTTGAGGAACAACGTGCTGGCGAGCGTGGTGGCGGCGACCGTGGCGGGGGGAAAAGGAAGGGCCGAAAGGATGTCCTGGATTCCCGCATTCCCGTAGGCCCGGTGCGTGGGGAAACGTCCGGCCAGAAAAGGGAACGCCCGGCCGAGAGCGTTCAAGCTCCTTCGCGGCACCTCTTTTCCGGAGTCGGCGGCGAAGTAGGACTCGATGAGATCCTCGCCGGTCGGGCTGCTCAGTCGGGCGAAGTGGATCCGGAGGGGTTGGAGCGGTGTCGCCCGATAACCGGTGTTGAGACCCCAGTTGGCGGCGACGAGGTCGAGGCGACCATCGTTGTTGAAATCCCCGGCGGTGATGACGTTCCACCATCCTGTGAGTTCGGACAGCAGGCGCGGCGCCGCCCCGGGAAGCTCCGGTGCGATCTGGGGGTTCCAGTTCGTGAACTTGCCTTGCTGATTCCGGAGGATCCTGAGGGGCCCCCACTCGCACGCGAGGATCAGTTCCGGAAAACCGTCGTTTTCGAGATCGCTCCAGACCGCGGCGGAGACCATTCCGGCTCGTTCGAGGAGGGCCGCCGCTTTCGGGTCCGGGGTCCACGTGGTGGTGGTGTTGTTGCTATTGTTGTCGCGGCGCAGGAGGAGGGAGGGCGTGGCCCGCGGGTAGGATCCGGGGATCACCCTGGATCCGATGAAGAGATCGAGATCGCCGTCCCCGTCGAAATCGGCGGCCGCCAGCGGGCCTGGGTAGGCGGGGATCGTCGTTGTTCCGGTTCCGGGATTGAACTGAAGGGCGGGGCTGACTTGAAGCCGTTGCCCGGCGGGATCGAGCGTGACTTCGACCAACTCACCGTTCCTCGGGGACGACTCTTCGTACGCCGAAACGGCGGCGAGCAGCGCGGGACGGCCTTCCCGAGTCCGCCAGCCGGTGATCCCGGTCACGTCTCCTGGGGCGATCCAATCCGTGGGAATGTCCGAAGCGGTGCCGTCCGTGGAGAATCGTCGCGCGCCGAGCTTGCCGCCACGTCCCGTTCCGATGACGAGTTCGTCGCGGCCATCGAGGTCGAGGTCCGTCCAGGCGAGGCCCGGACCGAGGGCGCTGAGTTGGCGATGGAGGAGGGGTTGGCGGGCGAAGTCGTCGAACAACACTTCGTGATGTTGATGACGAAGGGTGGGGGAGGCGTCGACGAAGCGGGGCAGGTCGGGTTTGGGCTGGGTCGACGGTCTTGGTTCGACGGGTGCCTCCGGGTTTTCGGAGAGGGTGAGGAGGGTGTTGGGCGCGGCATTGGTCACGACGGTGGTGCGGCCGGAGCGCCAGGTGACGCGGACCGTGAGTTGAGTGGCGGTGCCGCAGGCGAAGGATCGGAACGGATCGTCCCCGGACAAGTATCGGCCGCCGGCGATCATTTCCTGGAATTGGGGGACGGGACCGCCTTCGACGCGGATCTGGGCGCCGATGCCGAACGTGTTCGGAGCGGTGCCGCGGAGGCGGACGGCCAATCGGGGGGCGGAGCCTTCATTGCGGTAGAGAAGGGGCGGGTCGTTGAGGCAATTGATGATCACATCGGCGTCCCCGTCGTCGTCGAGGTCGGCGAGAGCGACGCCCTGGGAGACGCTGGGGGAATCGAAGTGCCAACGGGTCGATGCGTCCTGGAATTGGAAGGCGCCGAGGTTTCGGAAGGCGACGTTGGGTGAGTTGAACGGGGGGTAGAGAAGGAGGTTGGTACGGGCGTTGGTGGGTGCCTGGCGGCCGAACGACTGAATTCGGGCGAGTGTGTCGCGGTCCTGGGTGTCGAACATCATTCCGTTGGCGACAAGGACGTCCTCGAAGCCGTCCAGATCGACGTCGAGGAAGACGGGTTGCCAGGACCAATCGGTGGCGGCGAGGCCGGAGAATTCGGCGATTTCGGACCACGACCCGTCGCCGTTGGAGCGGAACAGTGTGTTGCGTCCGACCTGGGGGCGCGCGTCGAACCTTCCGGGGATGTTGGGCGAGGGGGTGAGACCGGAAACCTGGCGTTGGGCGCGCGCCTGTTCGCGGCTGGCCATTTCCACGGCGAAAAAGTCGAGGTGCCCGTCGCGGTCGAGGTCTCCGAAGTCGACGCCCATGGATGAGAACGGGAACTTGCGGAGGGCCTGGAAGGGGGCTTCGCGGAAGCGGCCGCGGCCGTCGTTGATCCAGAGGCGGTCGGGCATCTGAAAATCGTTGCAGATGTAGAGATCGGGTGCGCCGTCTCCATTGACGTCCCGCATTTGGGCGCCGAGGCCGTAGTCGAGGGGCGGAGGTTTCGGCAGGCCATCGATGCCGGTGAAGTACTGGGAACTCCAGGGCAGGGCTTTGAAGCGCCCTTTTCCGTCGTTGAGGTAGAGGAATCCGGCTTCGCCGACCTCTTCGACCTGTCCGTCCCGGTAGCGCAGTCGGTGGGCGTTGGGGCCGGTGAAGACCCATTCGCCGTTCACCTTTTTGATCTCGGCGCGGCCTCCCGAGCGGAGGACCGACTCGGCGCCGTAGTTGACGGCGTACAGGTCGAGGTCGCCGTCCCCGTCGACATCACCGAGGGCGAGGGACGTGGCGCCGGACGTGGATGCGAGGCCGGATTCGGTGGTCGCGAGTTCGAACCGTCCTTGGCCGAGGTTTCGGAAACCCTGGACTCCAGCGCCGAGCGTGGACACCAGGAGATCGTTGTCGCCGTCGCCGTCGAGGTCGGCGAAGACGGCGCCGGTGGAGGCCCAGTTTCTTCCGGTGACGCCGGCGGTCCGGGCGACCTCCTCAAAGCGCCAGTTGCCGAGATTTCGATAGAGGGTGTTGGTTCCGTTGATGGCGCAGAAATAGAGGTCGCAGCGGCCGTCGCCGTCGAAGTCGCCGGCGGCGACGCCGGAGCCGTTCATGAGATTCTGGTTCTGGGTGGCGAGGGAAGGGGGAAGGCGGTTGGTGAAGTGGATTCCGGTCTGGGAGGGAGGCACCGCGGAGAAGCCCTCGGTTGGAGATGGGGACACCGGGATTGGGCGGGAGGCGCCGAGCAAGGAACTACTTTGAAAAGACAGGAACAGGACAACGGAGACCGCCGAATGGGACCTTCTGGGGGGCACGGGGGAAATCTTGCGGAGAACTCAGGGGGGAGGTCGAGCCGGCAATGGCGAGGGGGTGGGGAATGGGACGGATGGGACGAATGAGACGGATGGGACGGATCTGCGAAGGGGTTGGCCGAGGATTTGATGGGGGCTGGGCTTGGTCTTCCAAAGGGGGGAAGGCGTCATTTACCTTCGCTCCGTGAAATGGAACGTGGTCCTGATTCCGGCCTTGCTCATCCTGGGCGGGGTGGTCACGGCGGTGATGGTGCCGTTGGAGCCGCGCCTGCGGGCATTGATCGTGGCCGCGGACTTTTTCGCGGCGGTGGCGGTGGGGCTGATACTCCTGCGCGCGGGTGGGCGTCGCTAGTTGCGCGCGCCATCCTACTTTCGGAGCCGGTAGTAGGTGGCGCCGTCGGGGGCGATGACGAGGGTGACCCGGAACTTGTTTCCCTCGGTGACCGGGGTGACCGGAACATTGGACCAGGTGGGATTCGGGCTCAGTCGGGAAGAACTTTGGAGGACGTACCCGGTCGCTGACGCGTCCCAGCGGAGGACCACTTCGTCACTGGCGATGCCTGGTTCGATGGAGAGGGCGACCTCGGGCACTCGCACCGTGAAGTCGGAAGTGCTGACGACAATTCCGTCGAGGGTGGTGATGGCGATGGGGCCGGTGGTTGCGTCGGCGGGAACGGTGGCCTGGACGGAGGTGAGGGTGGGGGACGCGAAAACGGCGTCACGGCCGTTGAATTGGATTCGCGAAGTGGTGGCGAGGCCGTTTCCGCCGATCTGAACGACGGTGCCGGGGGCGCCTTGGGTTGGGGAGAACGACGTGAGGATGGGCCGGGCGCCGTCGACGACGAAGGTGCCGGGAGCCTGGACTTCGACGCCGCTGAGATTGCGGAGGCGGAGCGTGCCGCTGAAGGCGTCGAGGGGAACGATGGCGCGGAGGGTGGTGGGGTTGAGCACGGTGAAACTCATGTCGAGACCGCCGAGGCGGACCCAGACGATGTTGGTGAGGCCGGCTCCCGAGAGCGTGAGGGGGGTGCCGATGGTGGCGTGGTCCGGGGCAAACCCGTCGAGAACCGGGATGACATTGAAGGTGCCGGAACTGAGGACTGAGCCGGCGGGAGTGAGGACGGTGAACCGGCCGGTGGTGGCGTTGGCGGGGACGACGGCGGTGAGGCGGGTTGGGGAGACGACGGTGAAGTCGGCGTCGACGCCGTTCAGGAGGACGCGGGTTGTTCCGGAGAGATTCTGGCCATCGATGGTGATGACGTCGTCGCGTTTGCCGGAGCCGGGGTTGAAGGTGGTGACGCGCGCGGGGAGGTGGAAGAATGCGGTCGAGGTGAAGGTTCCATTGGTGGTGACGATCCGGATGGGGCCGGTGGAGGCGCCTGAGGGAACGATCGAACTGACCTGGGTGGGGGACTGGAACGTGAAACTCGCGCGGGTGCCGTTGAACTCGACGGCGGTGACGCCGTGAAATCCGCCGCCGCTCAGGACGACATTGGTGCCGGTGTTTCCGAAGGCTGGGGAGAACTGGATGATGCGGGGGAGGACGACGAACGGGGACGCGGTGGCGATGGTGCCCGCGGGAGTTGTGATCTGGATGCGGGAATTGACGGCGTTGGTGGGGACGCGAACGACGAGATTGGAGGAGGAGAGGGCCGAGAATTCGGCGCGTTCGAGGCCGAACTCGACCCGGGAGGCGGTTCCGATGTTGGAGCCGACGATCGTGACGGCCTCGCCGGGCTGGCCACTTGCCGGGGTCACCGACGTGATGAGGGGCGCGACATTGAACGGAACGAACGAACTGGTGGAGCCGGCTTCGTTGGCGAGGGTGATGGGTCCGGTGGTGGCGTTAGGGGGGACCAGGGCGAGCAGTTGGTTGATCCCGCTGATCTCGAACTGGGCGGGTTGCCCGTTGAACAGGACGCTGGTGACGTTGCCGCGGCTGCCGAATTGGCCGGTCCCGAAGTTCTCGCCGGAAATGGTCACGAGCGTGCCGGGTCCGCCGGTGAGTGGGGTGAACTCACTGAACCGGGGGGTGGTGACGAAGATTCCGAGACTCGTGGCGAAGCCGCCGCCGTTGATGAAAACGGAGATCTGACCGGTGAGCGCGTTGGCGGGGACCCTGGCGACGACGCTGTTCGCGCTTCGGGAGAGGATATCGCCCGACGCCTCGGTGGAACCGAAGTAGACGAAGAACGTGTTCTGGAGGCCCGTTCCAAAGACGTTGACCTCGGTGCCTGGACCGGCGGCCGCCGGACTGAACCCGGTGACGGTCGCGGCTCTTGAAACCCAGGGCAGGGCGAGCCAGGCCAGCGTCAGCACTCCGAACATCCCAATCCTCGAAAACCTCATAGAGCCCGCCACCGTGCCATCACGCGGGCCGATGCGCCACCCCCCTTTGGAGGACCCTGATCTCCGGATAGGGGCGCCTGGGAGAAAGCGATCCCACCACGAAGGCACGAAGGACACGAAGGAAGCATGATTCGTTCCGGCCTCGGCAATCCGCTACAGGTCAATCCTGATCAGGGACTCGCTTCCGCCTCTCCCTTCGTGCTCTTCGTGCGCTTCGTGGTTTCTTACGCGGGGTTTTGGGGAGGACTTGCGACTTTGACAAGGCCCCCGGAATCGGCATTTTCGTCGGGACCATTTCCCCCCTTTCTTCATGAAGACCTCCCCCATTGTCTCCCTGGCGGTCGCGGCCGTCTGCGTTCTCGCGGTTCAGAGTGTTCGCTCTCAGGATTGGCTCCAATGGCGGGGTCCGCGTTTCGACGGATCTTCGCCGGAAGCCAAGGGGCTTTCGTCGAAGTTCAGCAAGACCGAGGGGCTCTCCTGGTCCATCGCCCTGCCCGGCGCGGGGGCGTCGACGCCGGTGGTCGCCGGTGACCGGGTCTTCCTGACGTCGGCGGATGCGGCGACCCGGGCCCTGGTCGTGCTCGCGTACGACCGGAAGACCGGGAAGGAACTTTGGCGCCACAAGGTGGCGGAAGGGGATCGCAAGGATGACCGCAGCAATTTTGCGTCGCCTTCTCCCGTGACGGATGGGAAGCACGTCTGGTTTTTCTTCGGGCAGGGGGACCTCATCGCCTGCACGGTGGACGGAAAGGAAGTCTGGCGGCGGAACATCCAGAAGGACCATGGTGAGTTCGCCTTCGGGTGGACGTTTTCGTCGACGCCCCTGTTGTACGACGGACGGCTTTACCTGCAGGTCCTCCAGCGCAACGTGCCGGCGCAGGGCAGGGGCCGGAAGGACGGACCGAACGACTCCTACCTGCTGGCGATGGACCCGGCGACCGGGAAGGACCTGTGGCGGCACATCCGGCCGGCGGACGCGCGGGAGGAGTCGCTGGAGGCGTTCACGTCCCCGGTGCCGCATGTCCACGGGGGTCGTGCGGAACTGCTGGTCACGGGAGGGGACTGCATCACGGGCCACGATCCGGCCACTGGAAAGGAGCTGTGGCGATGGGGCACGTGGAATCCGGCGAGGATTACGCACTGGCGGCTGGTGCCGTCGCCGGTGGCGGGCGCGGGGATCGTTCTCGCCTGCGCTCCGAAGCGGGAACCGATCTACGCGTTCAAGCTGGGGCAGAACGGGACCCTGTCGGAAACGGGTTACGCGTGGAAGAGCGGCGATCGTGAACTGTCGTCCGACGTGTCGACGCCCCTGTTCTACCAGGGGCGGTTCTTCGTCCTGAACAGCGACCGCCGCCTGATGCTTTGTGTCGAGCCGGAGACGGGCAAAGTGGTTTGGAAGGGGGAACTCCCGGGCGCGACCAAATACGAGGCCTCGCCGACGGCGGGTGACGGGAAGATCTACGCGATGAGCATGGCGGGGGATGTCGCGGTCGTCGGCACGGGTGACCGTTTCGAAGTGCTGCACACGACGTCCATGGGTGACGAAGGGGACCGGGACGATCGTTCCTCGATCGCTATCGCGCACGGGCAGCTGTTCATCCGGACGGGGTCGAGTCTGCACGCGGTGGCTCCTGCGGCGGGCGGGCGGGAATAACAAAGAGATCTCCGGGAGCCACCTGGCAGACGACGGGGGTGCCGACGGTCCTCATCGTCTCGGGATTCTGTTCAAACGCCTTGAGCACGAAACCGCCCGTCGATCGGAGCTGATACTGTTCGATCTCGCCGAGGTAGGTGACGCGTTCGAGCGTTGCTTCGATCCGGTTGAGAGGCCCGTCCGGACGAAACCGGACCGCCTCCGGCCGGAAACCGACCTCCGCGTGAGTGCCCGGTGGGAAGGTGTTGGAGTCGGTGGGAGCGGTGGCCGCGGTGGGGGCGGGCGCGGGTTGGGCGACGAGGGTTCCGGCGGGTGTGTCGAGAACGATGGACGAAGAGTCGCGGGATCGGACGATGCCGGGGAGCCAGTTGGCTTCACCGATGAACTCGGCGACGAACCGGTTGGCGGGGGCGCGGTAGACCTCCCTGGGTTGGCCGAGTTGTTCGACGGATCCGTCGCGGAGGACCGCCATGCGGTCGGCCATGGACAGGGCCTCCTTCTGATCGTGCGTGACGTAGACCGTGGTGAGGCGGGTTTCCTCGTGGATCCGGCGGAGTTCGTCGCGCATTTCGAGGCGGAGCCGGGCGTCGAGGTTGGACAGCGGTTCGTCGAGGAGGAGGACATCCGGCCGGATGACGAGCGCTCGGGCGAGGGCGACCCGCTGCTGTTGCCCGCCGGAAAGCTGATTGGGGAGCCGGTCGGCGAGGGATTCCATCCGGACCATGCGGAGGGCGTCGGCGACGCGTTCCCGTTTTTCAGCGGTGGGAACGGACCGGACTTCCAGGCCGTAAGCGACGTTGTCGGCGACCGTCAGGTGGGGCCAGAGGGCGTAGTTCTGGAACACCATGCCCGTGTTGCGGTGGTGGGGTTCGACCGCGTTCATCCGGCGGTCCCCGAACCACAGTTCGCCGGCGTCCGGTTGGTAGAAGCCGGCGAGGATCCTCAGGAGGGTGGTCTTCCCGCAGCCGGAGGGACCGAGAAGGAAGAAGAATTCCCGATCCCGGACATCCAGGGAGATGCTTCGAAGCACGGGGGTGTTTCCGAATTGCTTCTCAAGATTCCGAATTCGGAGGTCCATGGCGTGTCGTGGGGTGAGGATCCGGCAGTGGGAGGTCGGGCTCAAGGCCGGGACGACGCGATCGACCGGTATTTGTCGCGGGCCCAGATCTGCCACTCGGTCTTCCGAGCGTGGCGGGTCGCGGGGTCGCGCCAGGGTGTTCCGGAGAGTTCGCGGGCCTGGGCTTCCGTGATTGGGACGCGGCCGAGTTCCGCGACGTCGCCGGGGGGGAGGCCTCTTCGGATCACGGACTTCCAGGCCGTCTGAAGGTCGTCGTGGACGTCGACGAGAATGGCGCCGGCGAGGGTGGCGACGACGCCGCGCCGTTGCTGGGCGAGGCGGGCGTCGTAGCGGAATCCGGCTGGGAGGTGGAAGGGTGACGGGCCGATGTTGCTCACGTCGCGATACTCGGCGTAGAGGGCCGGCCGGACGGGCATTCGTTCGATGGAATGTCGTGAAGGGCCCTCGGGATGGCCCTTGGGCAGGAGCCAGAGCTTCTGTCCGTCGTCGGACAGCGTGTATTCGAGGAATCGCCGGGCGAGGTCCCTGTGGGGCGCTCCGCGGAGGATGGCGATTCCGTCGGGATTGAGGGCGGCGAAATCCAGCGGGAGCAGGAAGGACAGGTTGGTCCGGCCCGCCGCCGCGATCTGGGTGAACGCGTAGAAATCGATCGCCAGCGCGTAGGCTGTTTCGCCGACCGCGGCATCCTTGGCGGTTGTGGAGGAGATGCGGTCGAATCGGCGGGTGTTACCGGCGAGGCGGGTCAGGAGGCTCCAGCCGTCGTCCCATCCGCGCGCCTGGAGGAAGGACTCGAACATCACCAGCATGGTTCCGCTGCCGCGGGGATCGCCGGCTCCGACCCATCCCTGGAGATCGGGCCGGGCGAGGTCGGCCCAACGTTCGATCGCGGGAAGCCGGGCGAGCGACTGGACACGGAGGTTTTGGAGGATTCCGAAGGTGGAGATCGCCGCGCCGTACCACGCGAAGTCGGGCGCGCGCAGTTCGATCCCGGCGACGTCCTTCGCGAGCCCGTCGAGGATCGGGGGCGGGAGGCGGTAAGGATCGGCGAGGCGTTTGTCGGCCAGTTCGTAGTAGGGTTCCTGGCCGCCGCCGAAGAAGAGGTCGATCCCGATGCCGTCCGGTTTGCGTGAAAACTCGGATTGAACGAAGCGGATGGACTCCGACGAGCCCCCGACGATGCGCCAGTCGATGTCGACGGTTTCCCCGTGGCGCGCCGCGTGCCAGCGGGAGAATCCGCGTTCGAACTCCTCGCGAATGGCCTCGTTGTGCGGGGAAAGGATGACGAGCGGGAGGCCGGCGCCGGTCGGGGGGTTGGCGGCGGGGGTTCCCGGCGTTGCGAGCAGGACCGCGAGGGCGAGGAACCGAAACCGCATGGCCGGGGGAGCCTACCCGACCCGGGTTCGGGGTGGAACCTCAAGATCGCCTTATCCGATGGGTCGCGAGGCCTGATGCCCGGGGGCGCGCGCTTGCCGGGACCGGTGAAAGCCCGGCATGCTCGGGCTCGACGTTTTCAGAATCGAATCGAATCGTATCGAAACAGAATCCAGCCACGCCATGAATCCATCCCCCCTTCGCGTCGCCGTCACCGGAGCCGCCGGTCAGATCGGCTATTCCCTCCTCTTCCGAATCGCATCCGGCGCGATGTTCGGTCCGAACCAGCCGGTGATCCTTCACCTGATCGAGATCGAACCGGCGCTGCCCGCGCTCCAGGGGGTTGTCATGGAACTCGACGACTGCGCGTTCCCGCTCCTGAAGGGAGTCGTGCCGACGGCGGATCTGAACGAAGGCTTCAAGGGCGTGAACTGGGCGCTCCTGGTCGGGTCGGTTCCCCGCAAACAAGGGATGGAGCGGAAGGACCTGCTCGGGATCAACGGAAAGATCTTCACAGGGCAAGGCAAGGCCATCCAGGCCAGCGCCGCCAGCGACGTGCGCATCCTGGTGGTTGGAAATCCGTGCAACACGAACTGTCTGATCGCGATGAACAATGCGCGGAGCGTCCCCGCGGATCGGTGGCTCGCGATGACGCGTCTCGACGAGAATCGCGCCAAGACCCAGCTCGCGAAGAAAGCCGGCGTCGACATCACGGCCGTCACGAATCTCGCGGTGTGGGGCAACCACAGTTCGACGATGTACCCGGACTTCTACAACGGGAAGATTCATGGCCGACCCGTCACGGACGTCATCGGCCATCACGAATGGCTCCATGGCGAATTCATCGCGACCGTCCAACAGCGCGGCGCCGCGATCATCAAGGCGCGCGGCGCGTCTTCGGCGGCCAGCGCGGCCAACGCCGTGGTCGACACGGTGCGATCGGTCGTGAACCCGACTCCCGACGGCGATTGGACCAGCGTCTGCGTCGCGTCGCAGGGTGCCTACGGCATCGACAAGGGACTGATCTGTTCGTTCCCGATCCGCAGCGACGGCAAGAAGCTCGAAGTCGTCGAAGGGCTTCCGATCAACGAATTCGCCCAGGGCAAGATCGACGGCACGGTGAATGAACTGAAGGAGGAACGGGAGTTGGTGAAGGAACTGATTCCGGCCTGATTCGATCCTTACGTTGTTCACACAGGGAAAAATATGACGCTTACCACGAAGTACCTCCGTGGTCTGCTTCAAGCCCGGCCGTTCGTCCCGTTCCGACTCCATCTGACGGACGGCTCGATGGTGGATCAAGATCAGCCGCGAAGTCCCCATCGGAGGATCTCGGAGAACTTCGGCGCCTTTCCCTGGAGGAGGATGCCGACGCGGAAGATCCTGCCGGCGATCCACAGCGTGAACGCGGTTGTGACGAGGACGCCGACCACTCCAATCCAATTCTGCCAGGCGGGGACGCCGCCGGGTGCTGCGAGGCGGAGGACCATGACCAGGGGAGTGAACGGGGGGAAGAGGGACAGCGCGGTGGCGAGGGTGCTGTGGGGTTCCTTGAGAATGGGCATCATCACCATGACGGGGATCAGGAGGGGCATCATCACGGGCATCTGAAGATGCTGCGCGTCCTTGGCGTCGCTGCAGGCGGATCCGAGGGCGACGGCGGCGGATCCGTAGAGAAGCACCGCCGAAATTCCGTACACGAGGAACCAGGGAAGGACCCCCAGGGGAACGACACCGGAGACGGCGAGGGATCCGAGGGCGAGGCCGCCGGCTCCTCCGTAGAACACCATGGCCGTGAGGGTGACGCCGACGCCGCCGAGGAGTTTGCCGGCCATGATTTCCCAGGGCGACGCGCAGCCGAGGAGGACTTCGGCGATGCGCTGGGATTTCTCCTCGAGCACGCTCTGGAGGAGCGGCAGCGCGCCCATCATCACGAGCATCATCATGGCGAGGATGGCCGCCATGGGGACGCCGACGGTGGCCAATTCGTTCTCCCTGCGGGCCGCCTTCACTTCGCCGGTGGCCTGGTCCCGGGATGGGAGCGTCATCCCCTGGACGTTGAACCAGGCTTCGAGCGCTTTGCGTTGGTCGGCGCCAATGCCGGCGGCATCGAAACGCCGCCTGCGGAGTTCCTGGTTGAGAGTCTGCTCGATCCAACCCCGGGTTTCGTCCATGACCGAACTCCGGGCGAAGTACTGAATGGACGTCCGGGAGGAACCCGACGATGCCTGAAAGACCTCGGGTGAGACCTCGACGAAGGCGTGGACCGAGCCCGAGCGGACGCGGTCGGCGAGCGTCAGGCGCTGGCGGTCCGGGGCATCGTTGGTTTCCGGGGAAAGGAATTCGAGCTTCAGTTCGGGACCTTTGCGGGAGCCTCCGGGGCCGGAACCGACCCGCTGCGCGGCCGCCTGGGTCAGGGGCTCCGCGAGGGTTCCGGAAGGATCAAGGATCACGAGCCGGCGCTCCGCGGGCTCCGTGTGTTTCATCAAGGGTATTGCCAAGAGGCCGCCACCCATGAGGAGGGGTGCGAGGACCAGGCCAATCAGGAAGCCCTTGGTGAACACGGCCGCGATGTAGTCCCGGCGGGCGATGCGGAGGATTCGGCCGATCATCGATTCAGTTGGATTGGGGACAGCCGGCGATGCGGACGAAGATGTCGTGGAGGGAGGGTTGGGCGACCTCGAAGCTGTCGACGCGGCCCGCGGCGAAGAGGCTCCGCAGGATCGACTGGGGATCCGCCCCGGGTTGGAGACGGAGTTCGCTCCGTTGACCCAGGTCCCGCACGGACTCGACGCCCGGGAGGAGCGCCAGTGCGGCGGCTTCGACGGGTGTTCGGACGCGGATGGTGTCGGAGCCGTAGTGGGCTTGGATCGACGCGAGCGTGCCGTCGAGGACCTTGCGGCCGCGGAAGATCATGAACACGAAATCGCACATCTGCTCGGCCAGGGCCATGTCGTGGGTGCTCAGGATCACAGTGGTTCCCTGGCGGCGCAGGTCGAGGATGGCGGCGCGGAGGAGTTCGGCGTGGACCGGGTCGAGACCGCTGAACGGTTCGTCGAGAATGACAAGATCCGGGCTGGCGAGGACGGCGGCGATGAACTGGACGCGCTGGGCGCTGCCCTTGCTGAGCGCCTCGATCTTTTTGTCGGCGTGCTCGACGAGGTCGAGACGGCGAAGCCAGGTTTCGATTTCGGTGTCGACCCGGCGACCGGACTTCAACTCGCCGTAGAATCGGAGCATGGGCCGGACCCGCATGCGCTTGTAGAGTCCGCGTTCCTCCGGGAGGTAACCGATCTGGCCCGAGACGGCGTCGCGTTGTTCACATCCCAGGACGCGGATCGTGCCGCGATCGGGCGGGAGGATCCGGAGAATCATCCGGAGCGTCGTGGTCTTGCCGGAGCCGTTGGGTCCGATGAAGCCGTAAATGGATTGCGCGGGGACGCCGAGACTGAGGTTGTCGACGGCGATGTTGTTCCGGAACGCCTTCGTGACTTCGTCGAGTTCGACGGCGTTCATGGGAACGAAACAGCGGGGCCGGGTCAGCGGCTGGTGGGAAGGTGTTTCACGCCCAGTTTCTCCGGGTCATCGACTTCGAACTGGAGCGTCGTACGGGAGTCGGTCTGGACGTTCCGGATCTCCATATCCCGGAGTTCGTAGCGGGCGCCGACCCGGGCGAAACTGCCGGGGGAAAACTCCTTGAGCGGCTTGTCGTTCGCGTCGTAGGCCTCGGCGCGGACGATCCCGCCCGTTTCCTCGTCAACCCAGGTCACCACGCGTTTGTAGGCGCCTGGGGCGGGAAGCGGGTTGAGGCTTTCGAGGACCTGGCACCGGCGGGTGCGCCGCGTTTCGCGCCCGGTGACCTTCTGGTCAGGCCAGTGAAGGAACGTCATCCCGAGGTCGACGAACCAGAAATCCGTTCCCGCGAAGGCGATGAACATTTCGTCGGGCCGCTGGGGCCGGATTTCGGTGACGTTTCCGTCGCCGCCGGCGCGATGGAGGATGAAATGGGGCATCGCGTCCGAGAGATTGACGACGCGCAGGGTTTCGCGGCGTCCGTCCGGGAAGCGCGCCTCGTAGACGGTGGTCCAAGGGAAGGAATTGGTGCCGAGTTCGGCTCGGACTTCGACGGGAACGGAAAGGCGGCGACCGTCGGCATGACGGACCTTCAGATTGCCCTTCGACACCGTGGGTTGCGCGGGGCGCTGGTCCCGGATGGCGGCGGCGAGGGCGCGGCCTTCCTGCGCGGCTTTTTCGGCTCGACGATCGGCGCCCGGGGCGCGAAGGGCGGATCCGGCGACGGCGAGGATGGCGAGGGCGCCTGCGAGATAGCGGCTTGCGGACGGGCGATGTGGGAGGAAAGAGGGTGTCACGGTGCTGGGGAAAGGGCTTGATCGAGAGCTTCGTCCACGTTTCGGACAAAAAGGAGTTGAATGTGTTCGAGGGCTTCCGGAGGGAGATCGGGGAGGTCCTTCCGGTTTCCGACCGGGAGAATGATCCGGCGGATGCCGAGGCGATGGCCGGCGAGGATCTTTTCCTTGATGCCGCCCACGGGCAGGACCCGGCCGCGAAGGCTGATCTCCCCGGTGACCGCCGTGTGCGAGCGGGCGTGTCGGCCGGTGAAAAGAGAAGCGAGGGCGATGCAGACCGCCAGCCCGGCGCTGGGTCCGTCCTTCGGAACGCCGCCGGAGGGGACATGGACGTGGAGATCGTACCGTTCGTGGTCGGTGGGGGAGATTCTCGAGGAGGCGGGCTGGCTGCGGAGGAAACTCAGGGCGGCTTGCGCGCTCTCTTTCATGACTTCACCGAGGGAACCGGTGAGAAGGAGTTTGCCGGAACCCGGCATCCGGCTCGCCTCGATGTGGAGGAGTTCGCCGCCAACGGGAGTCCACGCCAGGCCGAGGGCGATACCCGGCTGGCCGATCTCCGTGGCGTCCTCGCGGATGAAACGCGGAGGGCCGAGGAGGGAGGGCAGGGAATCCTCGTCGATTTCCATGCGGGCACCGGCCTTTCCGCCGGGGCTCTTCCGGCTTCCGGCGAGCCGACGCGCGGCCTTGCGGAGGATGGCGGCGAGTTCGCGGTCGAGTTGTCGGACACCCGCCTCCCTCGTGTAGTCCTCGATGATGCGCCGGACCGCGGCCGCGCTGATATAAAGGTCCCTCGGCGAGAGCGCGTGCTCCTTCAACTGGCGGGGCAGAAGGTGTCGGCGGGCGATGCGGACCTTTTCGTCGACGCTGTAACTCGGGATTTCGATGACTTCGAGGCGGTCGCGGAGGGCCGGGGGAACGGGTTCCATCCAGTTCGCCGTCGTGACGAACAGCGCCCGGGACAGGTCGAACGGAATCTCGAGGTAATGGTCGACGAAGCCGGAGTTCTGCTCGGGGTCGAGCACCTCCAGGAGGGCCGAGGAAGGGTCGCCGCGGAAATCGCTGCCGAGTTTGTCGATTTCGTCGAGAAGGACGACGGGGTTGCGGCTTCCGGCGCGGCGGAACGCCTGGAGGATCCGCCCCGGCATGGCGGCGACGTACGTGCGGCGATGACCGCGGATCTCGGCCTCATCACGGAGTCCTCCGAGGGCGATGCGGACAAACTTGCGGCCGAGCGCTTCCGCGAGGCTGCGGCCGAGCGAGGTCTTGCCGACGCCGGGAGGCCCCACGAGGCAGAGGATCGGGGCCCGTGAATCGGGCTTGAGCCGCATGACCGCGAGGAATTCCAGCAGTCGATCCTTGATGTGCTGAAGTCCGTGGTGGTGCCGGTCCAGGAGCGCCGAGGCGGCGTCGAGATCGAGGCGGTCGGGAGTCGTGGTTTTCCAGGGGAGATCCAGGATCCACTCGAGGTAGTTCCGAACGACGGTGTGTTCCGCGACCGCCGCGGGGATGGAGGCCAGACGATCAAACTCGCGCCGGGCAACTCGCGCGACATCCTCCGGAAGGTCCGCCTCTTCGAGGCGTTCGCGGAGGGCGTTCGACTCGGCCTGCGTCGGGTCCGATTCGCCGAGCTCGCGGCGGATCACTCGGATCTGTTCCCGCAGGAAGTAGTCGCGCTGGCTTTTCGCGAGGGTCCCGGTGACTTCCCCTTGGATCTTCGCCCCGAGCGACGTGAGCTCGAACTCGCGCTCGAGCAGGGGGGCCAGGATCGACAGACGTTCGAGGACCGAAGCCGTCTCGAGAAGGCGCTGCTTCTCGGGTAGCGAAAAATTCATCGCGCCCGAGATCAGGTCCGTCAGGCGCCCGGGTTCCGTGACGTTCGCGGCGGCCATCTTGATGTGGTCGCCGACCGGAGGCGCCACCTTCAGGAATTCCTGGAACCGGGAGGAAAGGGCCCGGGAACGGGCCTGGGCGCGGGGGGTCGAGGCGCTTTGATCGGGCATCCCGGCGACGTGGGCCCGGAGGTAGGGCGACCGGGTGGCGAAGCGGCCGAGCCGGACCCGTTGAAGGCCCTCGACCAGGATGCGCGCGGCACCGTCCGGGTACTTGAGCATCTTGAGGACCCTCGCCGCGCAGCCGACGCCGAAGAGATCGTCGGGGGCGGGTTCGCTGATCTCCTGGGACTTCTGAAGCGTGAGACAGAGGAAGCGATCGCCCGCAACGACGTCATCAACGAGTTTCGTGCTTGGACCGGAATCGACGAGGAGGGGAGTGACGTTCCCTGGAAAGATGACGATGTCGGTCAGACCGAGGACCGGGAGTTCGGGCGGGAGATCGGAGGGACGGACCTCCTCGGAACCATCGAGGCCGCCGGCCTTGACGAGACTGATGAACTCGGTGTCGAGGCCTCCCATTCAGGATCTTGACCGCGTGTCGGGTCGTTTTGGGAGGGCGCGAAGGACTAGAGAACGGGATCAGCCGACTTCGATCCGATGCGGTCCCGAGGAACCGGCGTTTTCCCGGGAGAATTCGACCCGGAGAAATCCATTCAGGTACGCGGCGCGGGCGCTTCCCATGTCGAGGCCGGGGGGGAGTTCGACGGCGGCTTCGAAAGCGCCGTAGTCGATCTCCATCATGAGGAATCGGGTCTCCGAGGAGCGGGGCGAGTCGCGACGGATTCCCCGGATCCGGAGGCATTTGCCATCGACCGTGAGGGTCAGGTCCTCACGACGGATTCCGGCGAGTTCCGCTTTGACGACGACTCCGCCTTCGTGGGTGAAGACGTCCATGTTGGGCACCCAGGAAACTCCACTCCCGGTGGCCTTCATGGGGGATTGCGGACGCGTCGTCACAAAATGGACCGCGGTGCTGATCTTCGAAGATGCCATGCCCAAGTGCCGGTAGGCTACGCCACCGGGTGGAAGCACGCAAGACACGGAAACCGGTCGCGAAAACAGTTGGATTTCGAGTGATTCGGAGATCCGCTCGATCAATTCCGGGTTTCGGACGGTCGGACGGACTGGGGTTCCGGGTGTGGGTGAGCCTTGGACGAGGCATCGTATCCGGCATTGCGAAGCTCGGCTCGTGGCGTCGTCGGGCAGCAGCCCGCTCCACAGCGCCCGGACCGCCGTTGGCGGTTTCGGATGAAAAGGGCGGTGCCGAGGACGACTCCGACCAGCGCGAGCGCCGCGATCTGTTGCCAGTCCATGGCGTCCATCCTACGTCGGTATCGTCGGGGACGCGAGCGACGGTCTGGACGGCGAGACGCGGCGCGGCGCGGCGACCTGGCGACGACGATTTCGCACTTCAAGCCGGGAGGGTGCGAAGCCAGTATGCTGGCGCTTTGGGCGAACGACCTCTTGCGGAGGGAACGGGTTCCCTCGTTGCCTCCGTCGCCGATGCTCCCGCGTTCCAGCGCTTCCGGTCGCGATTGGAGGAGGGCGGTGTGTCGTCCTGGACCGGGGTTTCCTCCGGCGCTCAGGCCTTCGTGGCGGCGCTGATCCGCCGCTGGTTTCCATCGCGGCCCGTCGTTCTCGTCCTCGAGGGACTCAAGGCGCAGGAGGCCGCCTTCCAGGATGTCCAGACCTGGCTTCCCTCATCCGCCCGCGGATTGCGTCCCCACCTGTTCTATCCCGACTGGGAGATCCTCCCGCACGAGCCCAAGCTCCCGCACGTCGACGTCATCTCGGATCGGTTGGTCGCGCTCGATGAGTTGGAGAAACGGTCCGCTGACGGCGCCGGCCCGTTCCTGGTGGCGTCCGTGACCGCGCTCATGCAACGGACGTTTTCGAGGTCCCAGTGGACGTCCCGTCGGCGATCGCTGAGCGAAGGCACGCCATGTGATCCCCTGGATCTCGTGGAGTGGCTCGAGGAACAGGGTTATGAACCGGAGGCCCAGGTGAGCCTCAAGAGCACGCTGGCGTTGCGCGGGGGCATCCTCGATGTCTGGTCGCCCGGAGCCCCGTGGCCGGTCCGGATCGAGTTCTTCGGCGACCAGGTTGAGTCGCTGCGGGAATTTGATCCCATGACCCAGCTTTCGCGGGAGCGTTTGGGTTCGGTGGTGCTTTCACCCGCGGGCGAACTCGGATTGATGAAGCGAATGGCCGCGCGGGCGGCGGAGGAGGGTGGGGGCGCGGTGGAGTTCGGCACGTTGCTCGACCACCTCCCCCCGGAGGCTGTGCTGGTGCTTTCATCCTCGGAAAGCCTTGGGGAACGCGCACGCGCCTACGCGGACCAGGTGCCCGACGGAGATCCCTTCTTCGAACCCTGGGACGAGGTGTTGGCGAGGGCCGGGCGACGGGGTGACACGATCGTGGAATTGTCGGATCGGTTCGACGCGGAACCGGGGGGTGGGTCGGTTTCAGGGTCCGGCACAATGCCGCGGATCGAGAGCCTGGAGACTTACCGGCCCATGGGAACGCGGATTCCGGAGGCGGTGGTGGCCGAGGCGCAGCGACGGGAGTTCTTCGGGCAGATGCACCGATGGCTTCGGCAGGGAATGGCGGTCCACGTGATCTGCAACAACGACGGGGAACGCCAACGGTTCCGCGAGGTCTGGACCGACTACGGGCTCATGAGCGCCCCGGGGGCCGCGGAGTCGGCGCGCCTCTCCCTTCACCTGGGTGCCTTGAGCCGGGGTTTCCTGGTCGAGGCGGCGGGGTTCGTGGTGGTCACCGACGCGGAGATCTTCGGGCGTTACAAGGTGCTCCGTCCGCGAAGGCTCAAAGCCGCGCACGCCCAGACGTCACGGTCCCTGCTGGATATCGACTTCACGGACCTGGAGGAGGGCGATCTCGTGGTTCACGTCGAGCACGGGATTGGACGCTTCCTTGGCCTGCAAGTGTCGCCGGTGTCGCAAGGGCACCGGGGGCTGGCCCAGGGTCCCGGCCAGGAATGCCTCGCGATTGAATACGCGCCCTCCGTGGCGGATCAGCCCGCGCCCCGGCTCTACGTCCCGGTTTCGGAAGCGCACCTCGTCAGCAAATACGTGGGCGCGGGCAAGGCGCGTCCGCCGTTGAATTCGCTGGGTGGGACGCGCTGGGCCAAGGCGCGGAAGGACGCGGAACGGGCCGTGGCCGATCTGGCGGCGGAATTGCTAGAGATCCAGGCGGCTCGGGACACCCAGCCGGGGCACGCCTTTCCCCCGGATTCGGCCTGGCAACGCGAGTTCGAGGCTTCGTTCCTGTTCGAGGAGACCGCGGACCAGGTGCGTGCCATTGAGGCCACGAAGCGCGACCAGGAAAGCCCCCGGCCGATGGACCGCCTGATCTGCGGCGACGTGGGATTCGGGAAGACGGAGGTGGCGATCCGGGCGGCCTTCAAAACCGTCATGGGGGGCAAGCAGGTGGCGATTCTCGTGCCGACGACCGTCCTCGCCCAGCAGCACGCCAACACCTTCCAGGAACGGATGAGCGACTACCCGGTCCGCATCGAGCTGCTGTCGCGGTTCCGGTCGAAGCGCGAGCAGCGTCTCGTCCTCGAAAAGCTCGAGGCGGGTTCGGTGGACATCGTGATCGGGACACACCGACTGCTCCAGGCGGACGTGCGGTTCAAGGACCTCGGGCTGGTGGTCATCGACGAGGAACAGCGCTTCGGAGTCATGCACAAGGAGCGGTTCAAGCTGCTTCGCCGCACGGTGGACGTTCTCACTCTGACCGCGACGCCGATTCCACGGACCCTGCATCTGGCGCTGAGCGGGGCCCGGGACATGAGCACGATCGAAACCCCTCCGCAGGACCGGCTCCCGGTGGAAACGATCGTGGCGGCCTATGACGATCGCCTGGTTCGCGACGCCATCCAGCGCGAACTCAACCGGCAGGGCCAGGTCTTCTTCCTGCACAACCGGGTCACGACCATCGAAGCCGTCGCGCTCAGGATCAAGACCCTCGTTCCCCACGCCCGGCTTGTCGTCGGGCACGGTCAGATGGACCCGGACGATCTCGAGGAGGTGATGACGCGATTCGTGAATGGCGAAGCGGATGTCCTGGTGTCGACGACCATCGTCGAGAGCGGCCTGGATATCCCGAACGCCAACACGATCCTCATCGATCGCGCCGACCGTTTCGGTCTGAGCGAGCTCTATCAGCTGCGCGGGCGCGTGGGGCGATACAAGCACCAGGCCTACGCCTATCTCCTGATCCCCCGTCACGCCCAATTGCTGAGCGAGGCGCGAAAGCGCATCTCCGCGATCCGCCAGTACTCGAGCCTCGGCAGCGGATTCAAGATCGCCATGCGCGACCTCGAGATCCGCGGCGCGGGCAATCTCCTGGGAGCCCAACAGAGCGGTCACATCACCGCGGTCGGCTTCGAACTCTACTGCCAGCTCCTGCAACAGAGCGTTGCGGCGCTCAAAGGGGAAAAAGTCCGCCCGCGCGTTGAGGTGCAGGTTCGCCTCGATTTCCTCCCGCTCAATCCGGCTGAGGAATCCAGAACTCAGTCAGCGCGCCCAAGTCCCGCCGGCTCCCATCGTCCCGGGAACGTGCGCGGAAGCCAGGGTGTGGACTCCAACGACGGTCCGCTGGCCCGGGCGTTCGCGGGGTTGCCGGCCTCCTATGTGCCGGATCCGCGACAACGGGTCGACCTCCACCGCCGCCTGGCGCAGGTCTTCGAACCCACCCAGATCCGCCGGTTCAAGGAGGAGTTGAAGGATCGCTACGGACCCTTGCCTGGCCCGGTCGAACTGCTGATCCAGATCACCGAGCTGCGTCTGCTGGCGGCCGGCCTGGGAGTCACGGCGATGGAAACCCGCGACGACAAACAGATGCTCACCCGCGGCGGGCAGAGGGTTCAGGTCGGCGGCCGCTTTCCCCGGCTGACGAAGCGCGAACCCAAGTCGCGCCTCCTGTAAATCCGCAGGAACCTGACGACCCTCGAGCCGCCGCGCCCCACGGAGTGATCCGCTTGACCCCGAGCCCGGCCCCGGTCCGGCTCGGCCCGGTCCGCCCGTTCCGGGTCTGGACGGATCCGCCGTCCCGGACGAAGCGACGCGCCCGATCCTCATCGTGAGGACGCGACGCCGTCAGGCATTGCTATTGCTGTCGACCGGGATTTTCGCGGCGGCCTTGCCACGCTCTTCGTTGACGAAGGTGAGGAGGATGCCACCGACCACGAAGAAGATGCTGATCGCGAGGAGGGCGGTTCGCTGGCTTCCCGTGGACTGGGAAAGGATTCCGAACACGAGGGGTCCGAGGAAGGCGAGCGCCTTTCCCGCGATTCCAAGGAATCCGTAGAACTCCGCGGCGTTCTCCTTGGGGGTGAACAGCGCGACAAGACTGCGCGTGACGGATTGGGTGGAGCCGATTCCGAGGCCGGCCAGGAATCCGACGACGTAAAAGGACGCCTTCGAGTGGGAGAAATAGGCCACGATCAGCGCGATGACCCAGATCACGAGTGAGATCAGGATCGTCGACTTCTGGCCGATTCGATCGGCGAGCCGTCCGAATCCGAGGGCTCCCACCAGCGCCACCACGTTCAGACCGATGAAAAGGATCGTCACATCGCCCGTCGTGAAGCCGATCGTGTCGGTCGCGTAACGCGCGGCGAACGTGATCACCGTGACGACCCCGTCGTTGTACACGAGAAAGGCCACCAGAAGCTTCACCAGTTCCTTGTAGCGCCGGATGTTCTTGAACGTGTGGGCCAGTTGCCGGAAGCCGATGGTCAGGTAGGTCTGCCCCGGCGGCAGGGCGCGCGGGATGCTTCGTTCTCGAACGAAGAGGAAGGTCGGGATCACGGCGATGGCGTAGTACGCGGCGATGATCAGCGGGATCCATTGGGCTCGCGAAAGCTGCTCGGGAGTCGGATTCGAAACGATGTCCTTGGCGAGCGGAAGGCAGAGGAACAACGCGATGAGGCCGCTGCCGTAGCCCATCGCCCACTTCAGCCCCGAGATGCGTCCCGCGTTCGATTCGTTCGAAATCCCAGGCAGAAACGAGTCGATGAAAACGCCGCCTCCCGCGAATCCGATGTTCGCGAGGATATAGAGCCCGAGCCCGACTGTGGCCATGCCCGGCCCCACCCACGCGAGGCTCGCCGTGAAAAAGACGATCGCGCAGGCGCAGACCGCCAGGAACTTCTTCCGACTTCCCGAAAAATCCGCGATCGCCCCCAGGACCGGCGCCACCAGGGCCACCACGATCTCCGAGATCGACGCGCCCAGCCCCCAAAGGAAATCGGCGCGGCCCGTGTCCCCGACCACCACCTTCCCGAAGAACGAAGCGTAGAGAACCGTCACGATCACCGTCGTGAAGGCGGAGTCCGCGACGTCGTAGCACGCCCAGCCAAAAATCTCGCGCCGCGTGACCGGCTGTTCCGCGGACCCCGGCTTCGGGTTCTCCGGTGCGGTCGGCGACGACGGGTTCGAAGGGGGAAGTGTGGGCATGGACTGTTCGGGTGGGGTGGATGGTGACGAGGCCGATGAGGCGAGACCCGCGCATTACGGGGAAGGCCGGTTCCAGCGGCAAGTCCTGCGGCGGCGTTCCGCCATTGAAAAAACCTTGGAAAACATGCCTCCGCGGCGAGACGCGAAGGGAAGTCAGTGCGCGCCGACCTTCCGTCGGTACCCCATCGCGCCATTGAGGCGGTCGGCTACCGCCCGGATCCGGACCGAGCCCGTCCATGCGGAAGAGCCACCGTGCGACCATGGGCGGGCGTGCGGATGCAATGCAATCGACCGTGCGGAGGCTCCGCTGACGCCGGGTGTCTGTCTTCCCACACCGATCCGCCGCGCTTGGCGATTCAGCGGGTCGTTGGGGAGCGTTGCCCTCCCGCGCGACACGCCCCGGGGTGAGCATTGCGAGCTTTCATCGTTTCAATCCGCAACCCGCTGAATTCCCCCAGCACAATCCCGCTACGAGATCTCGACATGGACACGTTGCTTAGTGTATGTCCGTCGGGTTCCTTAACAAAAGGGTGTCGACGTCGCGTCTTTCGCGCGATTTCAATTCTGTCTAACATCCTCGGATCAAGGTTCTTGAACCTTGGCTGGAACGAAGAATGGCCGCGAGCGAACTAAATGCTGGATCTCTAATCAACCGCTTGATAGGTAGTAGCGCGTAGCTGAAACCTCCTATATGCGAACGACGAGATCTCAACTCGCATGCGGCTCCGGGCGGCTTCGCGAGGGATGGCGCACCCGAGCTGGTGCCGGGGTGGGCCAAGCCGATGAGAGCGAGTTTCAACGGTTCCGTCGCGCGGGCTTCCCAGCGGCGTTGGGAACTCCCTGTCCCTGTCCTTGTCCGTATCCATGGTCCGTGGCGTCCGCGGCCTCACGCCCATTCTGAGGCGCTGGCAGGAGTTGTGCTTCGCCGACGCCGCATGCTTTTCAACCGAATCCACCGGATCCCGCCCCCCTGACCGAACCCGAACCGAAGCGCCAGGCTTTCCCTTCTCACCCCGCGAAACAACGAACCTGAATCGAACCCTGACCCTGAACGTACCTCGGAACGAACCAAGAGTAGCACCGCACGCAAAAACCCACCCATCCATGAAACCGAAGTCTCCATCGTCAAAACAATGTCCCAGCTTTCGGCTGGGCGCGTTGCTGCTGGCGCTGGCCGCATGGCTCGTGCCTGCGTCCGCGTCCCACGGTATTGCGGACACGTCGTGCTGTATCGCACTCCCACCCATTCCGGCCAATGAAGCGGACGGCCTGGTTGCGGGGAGCTTTGGCGCCCCTTACGGGGCGGGCAACCCCCCCGACTACAGCTTCTTCACGGTCGACATCCAGCCTGGCGGCCCTCAGACGCCGACGCCGCCGATTCCGGCCGGGCGCTATCCCGCGTGGTGTTTCGATCGCGAAACCGGCATCAACGCGGGCGGTGCTGGAACCTTGTTCGGTGGGTACCTGCATTCCAGCTGCGATCCCAATCTGAACCAGTACCTGCCCAGCCACCCCAACGTGGCGCATTCGCCGGAGACCTGGAACAAGATCAATTACCTCATCAATCATCGGACCGAAGCCTGTGGTGGACTCGTCCCCACGATGTGGGAGTTCCAAACCGCGATCTTCGTGCTGTTGGGACAAGGGG
This sequence comes from Limisphaerales bacterium, assembly GCA_050250555.1. Taxonomy (GTDB): domain Bacteria; phylum Verrucomicrobiota; class Verrucomicrobiia; order Limisphaerales; family CAIMTB01; genus CAIMTB01. Next base: position 11,331 of record JBFWOK010000004.1, on the reverse strand, counting down.
CTGAGCCCACTCCGCCCTTCCCGCCCTACCGGCAAGCCGTCATCGACTGCCTCATCGCCAGCGCCAACGCGAACGGGCCCACCTGGTCGCCCCAGTGCGGCGACAAGATGGCGGTCATCTACAACATCGACATCAACTGGGACAACGCCTTCCCCGAGGTTCAACTCATTTTCCTCGAGGTTCCGTGCCCCTGCACCTCGCTCGGCGATTATGTGTGGCTGGACGACAACGCGAACGGAATCCAGGACGAACCCGCCAGCAACGGCGTCAACGGTGTCCAAGTGAACCTGCTGGACTGCTCCGGCGCCCCGGTGCTCGACGGCGCGAACCAGCCCGTCACCACGACGACCGCGAACGACGTCAATGGCAACCCCGGCTACTACCTCTTCCGCAATCTTCTTCCGGGCTGCTACCGGGTGGAATTTGAACTTCCCGCCGGTCACGCGTTCACCACTCAGAACGCCCCCGGGTCCACCGGAGCCAACGGAAGCGATCCCGATCCCGTCACGGGAATCACCGGTGACATTCCGATCGCCTATGGCGACCACGATCTCAATTGGGACGCGGGTCTGATCCGGCCGGCCTCGATCGGCAACTTCGTGTGGGAGGACAACGACCTGAACGGTCAGCAGGACGGCGGCGAACCCGGCATTCCCGGTGCGACGGTGAGCCTGACGGACTGCTCGGGCGCGGCGGTGACGGACATCAACGGCAACCCGGTGAACTCCGTGGTGACCGGCGTCGACGGAGCCTACAGCTTCGTGAACCTGAAACCGGGCACCTACCAGGTGACGTTCGTGCTGCCGAGCGGGTACACGTTCACGCAGGCCTTCAACGGCCCGACGGCGACCGACAGCAATGCGAATCCGGCGGATGGCAAGAGCGATTGCCGGACGCTGGTCGCGGGTCAGAACGACGACACCGTGGACGCGGGTGCGTACCGGCCGGCGTCGATCGGCAACTTCGTGTGGGAGGACAATGACCTCGACGGTCAGCAGGGCGGAAGCGAACCCGGGATCCCCGGCGCGACGGTGAGCCTGACGGACTGCACGGGCGCGGCGGTGACGGACATCGACGGCAACCCGGTGAACTCCGTGGTGACCGGCGTCGACGGAGCCTACAGCTTCACGAACCTGAAGCCGGGGACCTACCAGGTGACGTTCGTGCTGCCGAGCGGGTACACGTTCACGCAGGCCTTCAACGGCCCGACGGCGACCGACAGCAATGCGAATCCGGCGGATGGCAAGAGCGACTGCCGGACGCTGGTCGCGGGTCAGAACGACGACACCGTGGACGCGGGTGCGTACCGGCCGGCGTCGATCGGCAACTTCGTGTGGGAGGACACCGACAAAAACGGCCAGCAGGACGGCGGCGAACCCGGCATCCCGGGCGCGACGGTGAGCCTGACGGACTGCACGGGCGCGGCGGTGACGGACATCAACGGCAACCCGGTGACCCCTGTGGTGACCGGAGTCGACGGAGCCTACAGCTTCACGAACCTGAAGCCGGGCACCTACCAGGTGACGTTCGTGCTGCCGAGCGGGTACACGTTCACGCAGGCTTTCAACGGCCCGACGGCGACGGACAGCAACGCGAATCAGGCGGATGGCAAGAGCGACTGCCGGACGCTGGTCGCGGGTCAGAACGACGACACCGTGGACGCGGGTGGCACGAAGCCGGATGAAACCGGCGAATGCGTGCCGGCGACGTTCGTCTTCGACGGCAATTCGCCCGGTAACGGGACGGACGGCAATGTCCGGACGTTCACCGTGGACGGTGTTTCGGTGAAAGCCACGGCGTTCAGCCGCGATACCGATGGCAATTGGAGCCCGGCCTACCTCGGCCAGTATCCCGGGGGACTGGGTGTGACGGATTCGAGCGAGGGCGACGGCAGTGGAAACCTCCACACCGTCGACAACGTGGGCCGCGTCAACTACGTCCTGTTCGAGTTCTCGAAGCCGGTCGTGGTGAGCCAGGCTTATCTCGGCTACGTGGTCGACGACAGCGACCTGACGGTCTGGCTCGGCGAATTCGCCGATCCCTTCAACAACCACATGACCCTGAGCGACGCGGTCCTGGCGTCGTTCGCCTACACCGAAGACAACACGACGGGCAGCTCCTCGCCGCGGTGGGCTTCGTTCAACTCGGGTGAAGTGGTCGCGAATGCCGTCGTGATCGCGGCATGGCCCGGGGATGAGACACCCGAGGACCGGTTCAAGATCCAGAAGCTGGACGTTTGCGTGCCTGGATCGCAGGAATTGGCGCGAATCGGGAATCGGGTCTGGGAGGACGAAAACCAGAACGGCACCCAGGACACCGGCGAGTACGGCGTCTCCGGCGTGACCGTCCAGCTCTATCACTGCGTCGACGACTCCCTCGCGGGAACGACGACGACGTCCTCCGAGGGTCTCTACAGCTTCACCGTCGCCCCGGGCGATTACTACGTGAAGTTCAGCAACCTGCCGTCGGGTTACGTCTTCAGTCCATCGACTCCGGGCGGCGCTTCGGATCCGACCGACAGCGACGCGGATCCGATCACGGGCAAGGCGGCTTGCACGACCCTGGTGGACGGCGAGGACGACGACAGCTGGGACGCCGGGATCTACAAGCCCGTCGTGACCGCCTGCATTCCCGCGACGTTCAAATTCGATGGTGGCTCTTCGGGAAGCGGAACGGCCGGCAACATCCGGAACTTCACGGCGGGTGGCGTCTCCGTGAAGGCCTCGGCCTTCAGCCGCACGAAGTCCGGCGGAAACTGGGCGCCGGCCTACCTGGGAATCTTCTCGGGCGGCTTGGGCGTCACGGATTCGGGCGAGGGCAGCGGTGGTGGGAACTCCCACACCGTGGACAACATCGATCGGGACAACTACGTCCTGTTCGAGTTCTCGAAGCCGGTCGTCGTCTCACGGGCCTTCCTCGGCTACGTGGTTTCCGACAGCGACCTCACCGTCTGGGTCGGCAACGCCGCGAACCCCTACGACAACCATCTGAACCTCAGCGACGCCGTGCTCTCGGGGCTCGGGTACACCGAGGACAACACGACGACCAGCACGACGACCCGCTGGGCCACCTTCAACGGCGGCGAGATCGTGGGCAACGTCCTCGTGATCGCCGCCTGGCCTGGTGACACGACTCCGGAGGATCAGTTCAAGATCCAGAAGCTCGAAGTCTGCGAACCCTCGGGTCAGGCCTGCTTCGGCAGCATCAGCGGTACCGTGATGCGGGACTGCAACGACGACGGCAGCCTGTATGGCGAAGTCGGTCTGGGTGGTTTCACGGTGCAGCTCAAGGACAGCTCCTGGGCGCTGTTGGATTCCGTGACGACCGGTTCCGATGGCTCGTACACCTTCACGGGTCTGGCTGATGGCACCTACCGTGTCGTGGTGGTGCCGCCGGCGAACTACGACCTCTCGGTCGATCCCGACGGTTCGTTCGATGGGAAGACGACGATCAATCTCGCGTCCTGCCAGGACAAGACCGGGGTGAAGTTCGGCTACCACGGCACGGCTCCGTCGGTGAGCCTGGTCAAGACGGGACCCTCCACCGCCCTGTGCGGAACAACCATCACCTTCCGTTACGAGGTGAAGAACACGGGCAACACCTGCCTCTACGGCGGCATGAGTGTCAGCGACCCGCTCTTCGGCGGTCAGATCTGGCACAAGACCCCGGTGACCCCGGGTGAGACCTACGTCTTCGAGAAGACCTACGTGGTGAAGGCGAACGACCCGAATCCGCTGGTCAGCACGGCCACGGCCTACGGTCATCCGCCCGGAAACCTGCCGGTCGTCTCCAAGAAGTCGACTTGGTCCGTTGAGCTCCAGGGGTGCGCCCCGGCGTGCCCTGTGGTGATCCCCGGGGACTCCAAGTGCACGATTCAGTGGAATGCCTGCGCGGGCGCCACGAAGTACAAGATCAAGCGCTCGCTGAGCGCCAATGGTCCCTACACCGTCGTCAAGAGCGACTGCACCTCGACCTCGTGGTCGAACACCGGGTTGTCCAATGGCACCCAGTATTACTACAAGGTCTGCGCGGTCGTGGGTGGAACGGACTCGGCCGACTCGCCCGAGGCTTCCGGTATCCCGACCTCGGGACTCCCCAGCCCTTGGAAAGCCAAGGACATCGGCAACGTCGCCGCCGAAGGCAGCGCCAGCCACGGATCAGGGACCTTCACAGTCCATGGTTCGGGCGCGGACATCTGGAACGGCTCGGACGAATTCCACTTCGTCTACCAGGCCGCCAGCGGCAACTGCACCGTGATCGCCAAGGTCACGGGCGTTGAAAACACCCACGGTTGGGCGAAGGCGGGCGTCATGATCCGCGATTCCCTCGATCCCAACGCGGAACACGCCTCGGTGTTCATCACGCCGTCCAATGGTGTCGCGTTCCAGTACCGGGACAGCACCGGCGGAAGCAGCGGGAACGTCAACACCACGGGCGTCGACGCCCCGCACTGGGTCAAGATCGTGCGTTCCGGCGCCACGTTCATCGCCTACCAGTCGTCCAACGGTTACTCGTGGACGCAGATCGGTTCCAAGTCCATCTCGATGGGCTGGAACGTCTACATCGGGCTCGCCACCACGAGCCACAACGACGGGGTCGTCTCGAAGGCGACCTTCAGCAATGTCACGGCGAGTCCCTGATCCGCTCGTGAACATCCCATGCCTTGGCGGCCCCGCGGGGTCGCCGAGGTGACCGACACGATCGCGGTGGTTCCTCCTTCGGGAGGGGCCACCGCGATCGGCTTTAATCCGGCGCCCTATCCGTCCGATACAGTTCTTGCGATACTGACGAAGATGAATGTGAGAGCCCGCACCAGTTGGGGAGGACTCGCGGTGGTCGTCATGGTCCTGGCCGCCGCCGGCGTTTTGAGAGTGATCTGGAAGCCGATCCGCCCGACACCCGCCGGGTCCGACGCCTCCCAAACCGCCCGCCACGCGTCGGATCTGGGTTCGGTGCCACTCCGATCCGATCAACCCGACTCCTCTCCCTCGGTTCCAACCGATCCAGACCCGTCGTCCGAATCGACGCGTGGTACGGGAGATCCCTCCAAACCTTTCCCCAACGCCCTGCGCCCCTGGATCGCCGCCGCCGTCCAAGGTCTCGAGGCGGAATCCGATCCGGATCGCCATCGGGAATTGATCGAACAAGCCCTCGGCCAGGTGCGGGACGGCGATCTCGGAGCCGCCCTCGCAGTGCTCACGGACCCCGAGTTCGCCGATTCCGGGCGCGAACTGAGCCAGCGGTTGCTGGAGCGATGGGGCGAGACCGATCCCGCCGCCGCCACGGCGTGGATTGGGCGGATGTCCGCGGGCGAGGCCCGGGACGCGGCTTACGGGAATGTGGCGAGGGGTTGGGCCACCCGGGATCCCGACGCCGCCCGCGAGTGGGCCCTGAACGTGTCGGAACCGTCGGAACGGGACAGCGCCCTGATCCAGGTGGCGTATCAATTGGCGGCTGACCGTCCCGTCGAGGCCCTTCAACTCGCCATCGAGATGCGGCCCACCGAACGCAGGGACGAGTTGTTGAACCATTCCGCCACCCAATGGGCGTCCCGGGAGCCCGGCGACGCCGTCGCCTGGGCTTCCCAGGTCACCGACGAGGATCTCCGAAAACGCCTCCTGCGCGACATCATCACCGAATGGGGTGGCCAGGATCCGATGGCCGCCGCGACCGCCGCCGTCCAAGCCCTGCCCATGGGTCGTGACCAGAACGATGCGGTCGTCGGAATCGTCCAACGCTGGGTGCAAACGGATCCGACGACGGCCGCCGCCTGGGTGGGCGCGTTCCCCGAAGGTGAATTGCGGGATACCGCCGGCCGGGAGTTGGTCACCATTTGGGCCGACCAGGCGGCGGCGAACGCAGGGGAGTGGCTGAATGGGCTCCCATCGGGTGGATTCCGAGACACCGCGGTGGCGGCCTATGCGGACAAGATTCTGCCGGGGGCACCCGACAAGGCGGCGGCCTGGGCCGCGCAGGTCGCGGACCCCGAACAGAAAGCCGAATTGATGGAAAGGATCGGCGCCGCGTGGCTGGAGTCCGACGTTTCCGCCGCGCGCTCGTGGATCTCCCAGTCGCCACTGACCCCGGAAGCGAAGGCGCGCCTCCTGACGCCGCCCACTCCACCGTCTCCGACACCGGATCCCGAGCGAGTGGGCGACGCGGGCTGACGTCGGCGAGGCCTCGGCATTGGGCATCCCTGGGCGCAAAATAACCCCTTGCCAGGTTATTCTTCCCCGATACGCTCGCCCTCCTGCCCGGGCTCCGCATTGGCGGAAGTCCACAAGGGGCTGAGAAACGAGAAGTCAACACGTAACCTAACCGTCAACCTCCGTTGCCCCGCAACGTTCGTTACGTTTAGGCAATGGAGTCTTCGCAGGGCATTCCGCCCGCCTAGCCTCCACGCAGTCTGAAAGAAAGCACCCGTCCGCATGCTCACCATGGAAGAGGCCTTGCGGCACAGCGACCTTCGCTTTGCCCCCGGCCAGATCGTCAAGGGAATCATCATCGAGGTCCGCCCGCGCGAAGTCCTCGTCGATATCGGCTACAAAAGCGAAGGCGTCGTGTCCGCCGCGGAGTTCGAGGACATCTCCTCCGTCAAGGTCGGCGACGAAGTCCCCATCTACATCGAGAAGCTCGAGGACCGCGACGGCATGGTCGTCGTGTCCAAGGAGCGGGCCGAGTTCAAGCAGAACTGGGAGAAAATCCTGAGCTGCGCCACCGAAGGCGGTGTGATCAGCGGCAAGGTCAAGGCCGTGGTCAAGGGCGGCCTGCTCGTGAACGTCGGGGTGGAGGCGTTCCTCCCGGCGTCGCAGGTCGATGTCGTCCCTCCCAAGAACCTGCAGATCTACGTTGGCAACAACTACGACTTCAAAATCGTCAAGATCAACCAGGACCGCCAGAACATCGTCCTCTCCCGCCGCGAGCTCATCGAAGCGGAGCGCGCCGAACGTCGCTCCCGCCTGCTCCAGGAGATGACCCCCGGCGACATCCGGAAGGGCACGGTCAAGAACATCACGGACTTCGGCGCGTTCATCGACCTCAACGGCCTCGATGGATTGCTTCACATCACCGACATGTCCTGGGGCCGCATCGGGCATCCGTCCGAACTGCTCAAGGTCGGCCAGGAAATCGACGTCGTGGTGCTCGACGTCAACAAGGAGAAGGAACGCGTCAGCCTCGGCCTCAAGCAGAAGCTCCGCAATCCGTGGGAGAGCATCGAGGAGAAGTACACCGTCGGTCAGAAGGTCCAGGGCAAGATCGTCAATCTTGTGCCCTACGGCGCCTTCGTCGAAATCGAGCCCGGTGTCGAAGGTCTCATCCACGTCACGGAGCTTTCCTGGACCAAGCGCATCGCGAAGCCGTCCGACGTGCTCAAGCAGGGCCAGGAGATCGAAGCGGTTGTGCTCGGCATCAACCGGGACGAGCAGAAGATCAGCCTCGGCATCCGGCAGCTCGAAGCCAATCCCTGGGACAGCGCCCACGAGAAGTACCCGCCCGGAACGAAGGTCAAGGGCAAGGTCCGCAACCTCACGAGCTACGGCGCCTTCGTCGAACTCGAGGAAGGCATCGACGGCATGGTTCATGTCTCGGACATCTCCTGGACGCGCAAGGTCAATCATCCCTCCGAAGTGCTCAAGAAGGGCGACGAGGTCGAGGCGGTTGTCCTCGAGGTCGATCGTCCGAATCAACGGATCGCCCTCGGCGTCAAGCAGCTCGGTGATGATCCGTGGGAACACATCGACCAGCACTACAAGGTCGGCGACCTCGTCACCGGCAAGGTCACCAAGCTCGCCAGCTTCGGCGCCTTCATCGGCCTTCAGAACGAGATCGATGGCCTGGTTCACATCTCCCAGGTCAGCGAGGATCGGGTCGAGAAGATCAAGAACGTGCTCACCGTCGGCCAGGAGGTGACCGCCCGCGTGGTCAAGATCGACCGCGGCGAGCGCCGAATCGGTCTGTCCATCAAGGCGGCCAACTACACCGCCGAACAGCTCAAGGAAGAGCAGAAGATCCTCGACGCGCTCAAGCCCGGCGAAGATCTCGTCGCCCTCGCGTCGGCCTTCGACGCCGCGGACGAAGCCCGTCTCGCGCGGGACAAGGAATAGATTCGTCGTCGCGGGGTCCGCGAGCCTCGGGTTCGCCGGCCCCCGCCATGGACTTTTTCCGCCACGACGTGGCGGCTTCGACAAGTGGGGGCGGGTCCGCGAGGATCCGCCCCTACTTTGTTTCCCGCCTGGCTGGGCCGCGTCCGCCGCCGACCGGAAACTCAAGGTTCCAAGTCCACAGGCGACACCGGAGGCTTTTGCCGAACGCGCGGATCTGCCTCACTCGGGGGGGACCGATGCGGAGCCCCATCGAAATCGAAATCGACATCGACATCGACATCGACATTGCCATCGCCTGTTCGGGCTTGGGGCACGTTCGTCGCGGGAATGAAACCTGGGCGGAGGATGTGTCGGCCGCGCTTCACAGGGCGGGCGCGCGGGTCACCCTCCTCGGGGGTGGTCCGAACCCCGACGCTGTTGCCCCCTATGTCCGGGTGCCGAATCTGCGCCGTGACTTCCCCGTCCTTCGCCGGCTGGTGCCGTGGTCGAAGCGGTACCTCGCCGAACAGCTCACCTTTCTCCGGGGACTCCGGCGACGCCTGCTCGCGGGGCCCTGGCGCCTCGTTCATCTCTGTGACCCCGATTTGGCGCTTCAAATGCACTGGCGGCGCGGCGGGTCCGGATTCCGCGTCGTGTTCAAGGACGGGATGTGCCTGGGGCCGCAATGGTGCAGCCGCCTCGATTTCGTCCAGGTCCTGGCCCCGCACTATCGTGACGTCGTCGCGCGCGAAGCGGGCGTGGACACTTCCGGATGGTTTGTGATTCCGCACCTCGTGGATGTCGGCCGGTTCCGACCTCCGGCGGATCGCCGGGCGGCGCGGCGGGCGTGGCCCGAATTGGGCCTGCCGCAGGACGCTTTCGTGGTGCTCGGCGTCGGCGACTACTCGGTCGACGGGAACAAGCGGTTGGATTGGCTCGTTCGGGAAGTCGCGTCGTTGCCCCAGTCGGCGGGCGCGTATCTTGTTCTGGCGGGCCAGTCCGATCCCAGCCGGATGGGTCGGTTCGAGGCGCAGGCGCGGGGCCTTTTGGGAGAGCGGGTTCGATTGCTTCGGAATCTTCCCCGGCCACAGGTGCTGCGGCTCTACGAAGTGGCGGATGTGTTCGCCCATGCGGCGCTCCGTGAACCGTTCGGAATCGTCTTTCTGGAAGCGATGGCCTGTGGTCTTCCGCTCGTGGGTCATACCTGGCCCGTCACTCAGTGGGTGATCGGCGACGCGGGCGAAACGCTGGATATGACGAAGCCGGGAGCCTTGTCCGAAGTCCTTGCCCGCTGGGCCCGTGAGCCGGAGGAGCGAAACGCCGTCGCCGGGCGAGCGCGGCGGCGGGCGGAGGAGTTCTTCGCGCCCGACCGTCTCGTCCCGCGCTACCTCGCCATGTACGAGACGATTCTGGCCGCCGGATCGGGAGCAACCGGCGTGACCCGAGAATGAATGTCGCGTTCGTCAACGAGAACGCCCTGGGGCATGGGTCGTATCTGCCGCGGTTCGTCGACGAATTCCGGAACCGGCCGGAACTGGGGATCGTCCCCCACCTCATCGACGTCGTGCCGATGCCGCCCGCGATCCAGCGGAGGGCCGACTTCACCGTGCGCGGACTGCGGAGGTTCGGACTGGATTTTCATGTCGCGCGATGGCGCCGCGTGGCGAGCCGGCATGCCCGGGAGCGGGTCGACGAGCTGCTTCGACGGCAACGGATCGACGCGGTCGTGGTCAACACGCAGAGTGTGGGCCTTTTCCTGGGGAACCTGCCCGGCAATCCGCCGTTGCATGTCGGCCTCGACGCCACCTTCAGGCAATTGGCGCGCACCCGCTGGTTTGCGGCGAACCGGATCGCGGCCTGGTTTCTTCCGTGGACCCTTGCCCCGATCCTTGGCCTGGAGCGGCGGCTGTTCGGGGCCGCTTCCCGACTCTGGCCGTGGTCGGCGCTGGTTCGTGATTCACTGATCCGCGACTATGGATTCCCGGCGGATCGGATATCCGTTCTGCCGCCTTCGCTGGATCTCGAAGGGATCCGGCTGAAACCGAACACGGACCGCCGCGGCGCGGGGGAACGCCGGCAAATCCTATTCATCGGCGGGGATTTCCGAAGGAAGGGTGGGCCCGCGCTCCTCGAAGCCTTCCGGAGCGGACTGGTTTCTCGTGCGGATCTGCACGTCGTCACCCAATCCGATCTGGGTTCGGAGCCGGGGCTGATGGTGCACCGGGGGGTGTCGGCGCAAAGCGACGCCTGGCTGGAACGGTGGAGTGAGGCGGACGTCTTCGTTTTTCCGAGCACGCTCGAAACGTTCGGCATCGTGCTGGTGGAAGCGCTGGCGTTTGGCGTGCCCGTGGTGTCGAGCCGGGCCGGCGCCGCGGCGGACATCCTGGAGGAAGGGCGCGCGGGGATCCTTGTGGACCCCGTGACGCCGGCGGCGCTCGCGGCGTCGGTTTGCGCCGTCCTCGACGATCCGCGGGCGGCGCTGGCGCGGGCGGAGGTCGGGCGGGATCGGGTGGCGCGATGCCACGATCTTCGCCGCAACGCCGCCAGGCTCGCCGACCGCCTCAAGGAGCGGGCAGTTCGATGAGCTTGATGTTCCTCAGGTGGGCCTGCGTCTCGTAGGTGGCGATCCCGAGCGGCGCGGATTCCTCGATTGGACCGGAACGGAGTCCGAAGTTTTTCCCCTCAGTCTCGGTGTCCACGACCTTTTCCTTGTCGATCCATGCTTCGAGCTTCTTGGGCGTCACGCGGACGCGAATGGCGTACCAGCGGTCCTTTTCGAACGTCATGAACTTCGTGGTGTCATTCGAGGACGCGTCGTTGCCGTCGATGCTGGAGATGCCGACGACGCTGCCACCCCAGCCGCCGACGATGAGGGAGGCGTTGGTGCCGGCGATGGGGAACGTTAGTCCGCAGAAGAAATCGTTGCCGGACACCCGTCGGGCTTCGAGGGAGATTTCGTAGTTGGTCTTCGGCGGGTTGTTCGTCCAGTGGACGCCGGTCATGTAGCCCTGGTTCAGGACGAGCAGACCCTTGTCGACGTAGACCTCCCCGTGGCCGGCGAAGTCGGTGACGGTCAATCCCTGCAAGGTCTTCCCGTCGAACAGGACCCGCTCCTTGCCGGTGGCGGGGGCGGCGGAGGCGTCCGCGGCGGAGGCGGACGGTGCGACACCGACAGCGAACGAGGCCAGTGCGAGTGGAAGGATCAGGGCAAGTGCGTGGACGGATCGGGTGCCGCGTTGCATGCGCA